>JBDSIB010000122.1:0-21239 GCA_039918155.1 Ferruginibacter sp. | reverse complement strand
ACACATGAGAAAAACAAACAATCCTGTAGTGAAATATTGCTACAGGATTTTTAATTGCATAAGGGTGGCAATACGCTTTACTCTTTTCTTTACAAGTCCTGCTCTTTTCCCAGCAAATAATTCATTGACTGTTGTGCTGAATAAAAAATACCACCGTTCAAAATGTTTTGCAGTAAGCGGAAACATCCTGTCTAAATGTTTATGGGCTATCATGGGATTTCCTTTGTAAGTACCTGTGTAGAATAACATGTTCTCAAAAAAATCAAACATGACTGGAAGGTGCTTCTCCCATTTTACTTTTGCTACGTCTGTAAATATAAATGCCAGGCTCTCATCCTGCTTTACTTTATCATAAAATGCTGTTACCAGCAATTCAATATCCGCTCTTGTATCTATATCCTTTTTCATTTGAATATTTATGAAACAGTTTTTCGATGCAACATTTATTATATTCTTTATTACAGATCTTTATGATTGAATTTTCTTAATGATAACCAGGCCGGAAAAACAGCCCAACTTATTAAGATCAATAGGGATATGATCAACCCCAGTTGTGTACCGAAAAAGTCTTTGAAGACAGCACCTGAATATCCCATCAATGCGGATACATCCATTTTTAATAAGATCAACACCCGGCTAAGGTCAATAGGGTTGAGTGCTGTAATAGCCACCATTAATTTTTCCAACGGGTAATCTGCAAACTGGAAAAGAATGAACATAACCAATCCGTCGAAAATGATGGAAAAATAAAGCCATAATAAAATAACGACGCCAATGCCTTTTGCTTTATCTCTTGCAATTACGGCAGCCAGCATTGCAATAGCTACAAATATTATAGAGAGCAAGAGCCCAGTGCATAGCATCATAATGCCGGTAGGAGTGGCCTGGTACAATAAAATAGGAATACCTGCGCCCACAAAAAAAGCAAATGCCATCGAGATAGCCAGCCCTGAAAAAAGACTGAGCCAGATGGTTTTTCTTTTTAATGGCTGGCTTACCAGCAGCTCTAAAAACTCGGAGCTGTTATAAACGTAGATGGCTGCAAACAATAAACTTACCAGCGGAACAATAATGAGAATAATATTGAGCAAGCTTAGTAAGCCTTTGGCAGAATTATCTTCCAGGTTAAAAATACTCAGTGATATCAGCAATAGAAATGCGGTGTAGGCAAGCATGATCTTGTTACGCAGAATATCTATGATGACGTATTTAATAATTTTTTGCATGCTGTTATAATTAAAATAATTCAACCCTTTTGTACTAAAATGATTCCTGATTTTCAAATGCTTATTTCGCTTTCATACGCTCCATCATCACACTTGAAATGGCTTTTGATAATTTTGTTTCGCCGGTATCACTTTGTAGTTCATCAATACTTTTGTGAAAACAAAGTTTACCATCCTGCATATAAATTACCTGTGTTACCAGGTCATCTAATTCACTTAAAATATGTGAAGTGATGAGTACCAGTTTACCCTTATTCTTTTCACTGATAATTTTATCTTTCAGTATTTCTGAAGCTACGGGGTCAAGGCCTGCAGTAGGTTCATCCAGTATCAGCACATCGGGATTAAAAAGAAAAGCAAGTGCAGCACTCACTTTTTGACGGGTACCGCCGGACAGTGTCCGCATTCTTTTTTGCAACTGATCTTTTAACCCAAAGGTTGTTACCAGTTCTTCATCTAAATTACCGGCAGTATTTCCCCTGATGTCTTTCATCATGCTAAGTACCTGGCCAATGGTCATGTTATCAGGATAGCGGCCTATCTGCGGCATATAGCCAATGTTTGCACGGTACTGCCAGTGATGTTGAATGTTCTGTCCATTGAATGTGATAAAGCCGCTGTCGCATACCACCATGCCGAGAACGCTTTTTATAAAAGTCGTTTTACCGCAACCGTTAGGTCCTATCAATGCAATACATTCTCCTTTTGTACAGGTTAAGGAAACATTGTCCAGTGCCTGTAGTTTGCCGAATTTTTTAGAAACATTACTTGCGATTATCATAATTTCAGCGGTTTCATTAAAGGATGATCATCTTTTAAATTTTCTGGAGTAAGTGAAGGCAATAATTTTTCTGTTTTATCCAGTAAAGAAGCCATAAAACTTCTGAACAGGATCATAGCAGATGGATTTTTTTCCACGATCATGGCGAACATACTTACCGGTCGGTAAGGGACATCTCCCAGTTTATCTTTATTGAGATCGTAGCCATCATATTTATCCCAGTAATTTTCATTAAAGCTGTTTAGTACCAGCGAACCATTGGTGCCGATATCATAAGTGTTGGCAATAAAATTATTGTGTGTGATAGTTACGTTAGAAGAGCTTGCCTGTATTTTAAATGCCCATCCATTGCTGAGAAAAATATTTTTTTCTACATGAATATTGGTAGCACCTTCCATAAAAACGCCGACCGTATTTTTTGTAAATTTATTACCGATGATATAACTGTCAGACATCTCTTTAAGGAATACTCCGTAAGCGCCATCGCCCCAGTTATCTTCAAAAGTATTGTTGAACATTTTTACGCCATGCGAAAACATTACGGAAGCACCTGCGCCATTCCGTTGAAAAATATTGGAGATATATGCGTTGTTGTGAGAGAACATAAAATGCAAACCATAACGCATATTATCTACTGAATAATTTCTCCATATTACAGAGTTGGTCACAAACTCAAAATAGATACCATCCCGGTGGCCGGTAATGGTATTTCCTACAACCTGTAAACTATCACTTTGCCAGCAATGAATGCCGTTGCCGCTTTGCTGTTCGGTAGTAGCGTATGCAAAAAGTTTATTGTCTTTTATGATGCAGTTACTGGCATTCTGCAGGTATATGCCAAAGAAGGTATCCATAAAAATATTATCGGCTATAACCACATTACGACATGCATAAATTTTTATACCTGCAATATCTACAATACTAGATACACCGGAATGTACCAGCTTAAAACCCTGTATGGTTACATTATTGGCCTTTACAGAAATGATCTCGTACAAATGATCGCCATCCAAAACAGGATAACCTTTTCCCTGGAGTGTAACAGACTTATTTACTATCAGATCTTTTTCGTTGTAGTTTCCTGCTTCTACAATAATTACATCACCATTTTGTGACGCATTTATCGCATCCTGTATCTTTTGAAAAGCTCCTGATGTTCCAACCGTGATGGTTTTGGCAACGCATGTGAGAGAAAATAAAAACAGCGTTAATATAAAAGATAAGGATCTCATGGCAGGTTCAACTCCTCCGTTGTTATAATATTTCCATTATTAATTTGTTGTATTTTTTTCAGACTGTCCCTGTTATCAAAGGCGGCAATGTTGCCAGCCATCGGGCTTCTGAGCAGATCGCTCTTCAGCAGCAATGCATGCTTCTTTAATATCAATCCATGATCGCCACTGTAATTTGTAAAGTAAATATCTTTTACTTCAGCGGGTGTAACGCCATCTTTTTTCAAAAACCCTTCCAGGCAATGCACATCATCAAACTTATATACTTTTCCTTTTTTGGTTACTATTTCTGCACCAAAGCGTACATCACTAACGCCCATTTTACAAAAATCACAATTGTCTTTTCCTGCGGTAATTTTCTCTGGTCCGCTGCTGCAAGAGGTAATGGCAAGGCTGGTAAAAATTAATAATAGTACAGCAGGGGTATTGGCAAAAGATTTTATTTTTTTACGGCTGCGCCATACGCTGATAGTACATAAAAGTAAGAGTAAGCCGGTGCCGATAAAGATCCACCCGCCCGGGCCGGGTATGGAGTATGCACCAAAGTTGAGCAATTGTTTGTAACCGATCAATGGAGGCTGATAAGCCATTCCCGGAACAATGATCGCTGCATCAGGATTTAAATTGTGTCCATAATTATATTCCCAACGCCAGAAATCCACCATCGCAATGACAGCAAAAGAAATAAAAAGAACGAAGAGAAAGTAAATTAATTTCTTACTTCCTGAAATAGCTGTTGCTAAAAATGCCAATGCAAAAAATCCAATGATATAAGGCAATACCGTGAACTCCATAAATTCATTTGCATGCAATGTTTTCATGCCGATGTAATGATTCAATCCATTGATGATATCAACGTTGCCGCCGAGTTTACCAGGGTAGATCAACATGACCAAACCTTCCGGGTATTGTGGTGCACTTAGTTCTATCCGCCACATGGGTACAAATAATACTACTGTGAGTGCAGCAGCACATAGTACGAGTATCATCCTTATCCAGGGAGCCGCTTTATCTGCTTTCATATAATGAAAATTTCTTTAGTACCTTATAAACCGGTTAAAAATAACAGGCAGTATTTACCTGTTATTTTTACCAGTGTTATTTTTTATTTTGTAATGAGAGAGTCATTGGCCGGCATATTTTTACCGGTACTGAACAACAAAGGAACATTACTTCCTGCAGGAGATATCCTGATGTAACCCTGCATTTCCTGGTGTAAGGCACTGCAGAAATCAGTACAGTAGTAAGGCCAGATACCCGGCTTTTCAGGAGTCCATTTTAAAGTCTGGGTTTCGCCAGGCATTATCAATAGTTCTCCCGTGAGCGCACCTTTAATTGCAAAGCCATGTGGTACATCCCAATCCTGCTCCAGGTTGGTTACGTGGAAATAAACTTCATCACCCATTTTTACGCCTTCAATATTATCCGGTGTAAGGTGAGAGCGAATGGCAGTCATGTAAACATCAACTCTGTTGCCACTACGCACTACTTTGGTAGCTGCTTCTCCTTTAGAAACAAATGGATTTAGGTTGTCTTCTATCTTGAAGAATTTAACTGAATTATTTTTGATGAGGTCTGCACTTACAGCTTGCGCATAATGCGGCTCACCAATCGTAGGGAAATCCAGTAAGAGTTTCATCTTGTCACCGCTGATGTCAAAAAGCTGTGCACTCTGTGCCAGTTCAGGACCTGTTGGTAAGAATCTATCTTTTGTGATCTTATTATAAACGATCACATATTTACCATTCGGTTTTTTAGAGTCACCACCTGGTATGCAAAGATGCCCTGGTGAATAATAGGTTGGTTGCCTGTCAATTATTTTCAGGTCCTTAATATTCCATTTTACAATTTCAGATGAAACAAACATAGTAGTGATGGCATTTCCTCTGCCATCAAACTCTGTATGCAGTGGGCCCAAGCCTGGTTTTTTTAATTCACCATATAAGGCACTTTCATATTTTATAACCGGGATACCTGAGTAAGTACCGATAAAATCTTTGGCAGCAATAGCTTTCATTATTTTATCAAAACTAAATACGGGAACCAATGCAGCCAGCTTACCACTGCCTACAATGTATTCGCCGGTAGGGTCTACATCGCAACCATGTGGTGATTTAGGACATGGGAAAAAATAACAGATATCAGGTAACTCAGCTACATCGAGTACCGTTACTTCTGTTCTTATTTCTGAAGTGGCAGTATGTGTTTTTTCATCGTATACATTGTGAGCATACCGTACAGCTTCTTTTTTCCCTTTACCTGCTTTTAAATACTCTTCTGCTTTTTTCCAGTTAACTGCCATGATGAAATCCTTGTCTTTCTGAGAAGCATTTACTTCAAGCAAAGTGTTTGCCTGCTCTGTATTATAGCAAGAGAAGAAGAACCATCCATGAGATTTTCCTTTGCCGGCATGGCTCAGGTCAAAGTCTACACCAGGTGTTCTTAACTGGAAGGCAATATCCATTGCACCATTGTCCTTATTTACCTTTATAAAACTGATAGAGCCTCTGAAATTCTTTTTATAAGAGTTGATAGGAACATCCCCATTGGCATTATCCGGCGGTACACTAAACCTGGTACCTGCTACCACATACTCCGTATTTTCTGTAATAAAAGGAGAAGAGTGATTGCCGGCACTGTTCGGTAACTCAATGATCTCATCTGTTCTGAAAGTTGCCAGGTTTACCCTTGCTACTCTTGGCGTATTGTTACCATTTGCAAATATCCAGCGGCCATCTATTTCGCCGTTTGTCTGTGATAATTCTACGTGGTGAAGATCATCCCATGGCACAAAACCATGAGAGGTATTCAACATCGGTTTTGTTTCTTCTGAGTAACCGTACCCTTTTTCCGGATCTACGGAGAACACCGGTATTACTCTTAACAGCCGTGCAGACGGAATGCCGTAGACACTCAACTGACCGCTGAAACCACCGGAAACAAAATTGTAGATCTCATCATATTTGCCCGGGGCAACATACACTTTAGAAGCTGCATCACCTGATACTGCATCTCCTGCATTTTTTGGTTTACAACTATTTATACTTAGCAGCAGGCCTGTAAAAATCAGCAGCGCTGCAAGTGAATTTTTATTGTTCATCGTTTATTTCAATTACACTGATTAGGATATTCCGTTTTTAAAAATGCCGGAATTTATTTTACACCATCATTTTTTCTCATGTACTCATACAATGCTCTTGCATCAGCATCAGCCAGGTTTTGGTTTGGCATACGCACAAGACATATTTCCAATGCAGCCTGAGCCTTTGGATCTTTATCGATCATGGCATCTGTGTTGGTAATAAAGTTCATGATCCATGGAGCACTGTGCCTGCTGGTAACGCCATGCCATCCCGGACCAACTAATTTTTCATCTGTTAGTTTGTGGCAACTGCTGCATTTAACACCAAAGATCTTCTCACCATTTTCTGCCATGGCGCCATCTAGTTTTGGGCTCACATCTACAGTTGTAAATTTTCCTTCACCCCTGTTTGGATCATAAGAAGGATTGCCGGTGGCGGGTTCATCCGTTTTCGGAGTAGTAGTGCTGATTCCCGGAGTAGTGCTGGCATTATCTGAGGCACTTCCACCGCAGGATGCGATGAACAGTGCTAAACAAACGATAACTGCTAATTTTTTCATGTTGTTATTTTTTGGTTTTTGATGATTTTTTGTAACACAAGATTAGCAGCTTATGCTGCTTTTTTTTATGCGTCTGGTCATATTTAGTATTTTAGTTTACAGCTGAATAAATGGGGAAAAATGGAAACCCTTACTCAGTCCATGTTTGCGGATCCGGCGTTTTATGAATGTGATTTTAATCATAGTTTATAATGCATGAAATCATATTTTAAGGGGAGGACGGTTTCTACTTTTGATTCAACAAAAAATGTAGTTCAAAATGATAGACATTGATACACTGCTCGCCTGGGGTGCGGTTTATAAAAAAGTAGATCAGGGAGAAATTATTTTCCGGGAAGGTTCTTCCGGTACTTTTTATCACCAGTTGGTGGAAGGAAAAGTAAAATGGATCAATGTAAGTGATGATGGGCGGGAGTTTATTCAATATCTCATAGAACCCGGCGAATGTTTTGGTGAGTTGCCACTTTTTGATGAGGAGCCATATGCTGCTACTGCACTTGCAGAAACAGATGTTGTTATCATTCGTCTGCACAAATCTACTTTTAAGCAGCTTTTAAAAGAGAATGCCGAAATGCATTTTACTTTTTCAAAATTACTTTCACAAAGGTTGCGTTATAAATTATTATTTGTAAAAGAACTTGTAAACCATAACCCGGAAAAATGCATCACTAATTTATTGGATAATTTCAGGCTAACCCGTAAAAATATTTGTAAGAAATGCAACAGGCTGATGCTTACACGCCAGCAGATAGCAGACATGACGGGATACAGGGTGGAAACAGTTATACGCACTATGAAAGAAATGCAAAGCAGGGGACAACTTAGTATAACCTCCGGAAAAGTTTACTTATAATTATGAGCGAAGTCATAATATTTTTTTTACAGGAGGTTAATTTTGTTTAAACAGTATTTATGAATTTCTCTTTATTCCGCTGGATTAAAATTGTATTGATCAGCCTGCTTATTGTAGCCACACTTGGTGTTGTTCTCCGGTACAAGATATTATTTTCTTTGCCTATTGTAGATCAGAAAAACTTATTGCATGGGCATTCTCACTTTGCATTTGCAGGCTGGGTTACACAATGCCTGATGGTATTACTGGTACGGTACCTCGTACAAAAGAATGGGCAGTCGATTTATAAAAAATACCGCTGGGTTTTAAACGCAAATCTTTTTACCGCTTACGGAATGTTGATCGCATTCCCCATAGAAGGATATGGTTTGTATTCCATTATCATATCAACCTTATCCGTTTTTGTATCTTATGTGTTTGCATGGATGTATTGGAGAGACCTCAATAAAATTAACGTGCCGTCGCCTGCGCATGCATGGTTTAAGGTTGCAGTATTACTAAATGCTTTTTCCTCTATCGGTGCATTTGCACTGGCCTTCATGATGGTTGCTAAAGTAACAAAGCCGGAGTGGTACCTGGCCGCAGAATATTTTTATTTGCACTTTCAATATAATGGTTGGTTCTTCTTTGGTTGCATGGGATTGTTTACGGCATTTTTAACCCGCTTTAAAATTCCTTCCATCCCCCAAAAGAAAATATTTTTATTATTTGCACTTGCAATAGTGCCGGCTTATTTTTTATCTACTTTATGGATGCCGCTACCGACGTGGGTATATATTCTGGTAGTGATCTCTGCCGTTGCTCAGGTAGTAGCATGGATATGGCTTTTAAAAATCCTTCAGCAAAATAAATTATTATTAAAGAATGCTTTTTCAAAAAGAGCTAAAAATATTTTAATGCTGCCGGCGCTTGCCTTAACGGCTAAACTTTTATTGCAACTGGGTTCCACTGTTCCTTCATTGAGTCAGTTGGCATTTGGTTTCAGGCCTATCGTAATAGGTTACCTGCACCTGGTTTTATTAGGTGTGATCAGTCTTTTTCTTTTAGGGTATATGATCACAGAAAATTTTATAAAAGAGAATCGCACTTTAAAAATCGGCATTGTGATATTTGCCTGCGGTGTTATATTAAATGAAGTGATATTAATGACGCAGGGAATAACCGCTTTAGATTATTACAATATTCCTTACATAAATGAAATGCTTTTAGGCGCAGCGCTGGTACTTTTTACAGGAGCATTATTTATGGCACTTAGTAAAAAGGGGAGTGGGGAATAGGGGATAAAAGAATTTCTTTTTTGCCACAGATACCACAAATGGACACGAATGAATACAAATGAACACTAATGAATACATGTATAAGTATATACACAAATTCGTGTAACCTGCCTACCGGCCAGGCAGGTTCGATTTTATTAGTGCAATTATATTCACAATTACATTTTCTTCTTATCTCTCTTCGCTTTAAATTCTGAACCATCTTTCCATTGCGGCCATTTATCTTCAAAAGATAAGCGCTTGCCAACGCCAAATAATAATTTCAGATCGTTGAGGCCGCCTTCCATTGTCCAGGTTGGATCGTAATTATCTGATGGATGATGATAGTCATGCCGGTTGTAATTATTCTGCTGTGTCGAACCTTCTTCTTTTCCCTTGCCGACAACATCTATTCCACGATTGGTATATAAAGAAGGTACACCTGCTTTGGCAAAATTGAAATGATCAGACCGGTAATACATACCTGATTCTGCATGCGAATCAAAAGATATATAACCGCCATTTTTTTCTACTTCTTCTTTCAGATAATCTTCCAGGTCAGATTGTCCTTCGCCGATCACCACAATGTCTTTCGTTTTGCCGTAAGGATTCATGATATCCATATTGATATCGGCAACGGTGCTGTCAATTGGGTAAACAGGATTTTCTGCATAATACTGCGAACCAAGCAGGCCTTGTTCTTCCGAGGTTACAGACATAAAAATGATGCTTCTTTCCGGTGCAGTTTTCAGTTGTTTAAATGCGCTTGCCAGTTGTATTAATCCTGCTACGCCGGAAGCATTGTCTAATGCACCATTATAAATTGAATCACCTTTTGCATCCGGATGACCGACACCGAGGTGATCCCAATGCGCTGTATAAATGATCACTTCTTCGGGATGTTTGGTCCCAGTGATCTTTCCAATTACATTGTATGATTTGTTATAAGTAGTTTTCACCTTCATACTTGTTGACACCGTAAGGTTCAAAGGCACGGCTTTAAAACCACGAACATTTGCCTTTACTAAAAGAGTGGAATCATACCCGGCAGCTTCAAATAATTTATTGGCAACAGGCTCTGTTATCCAGCCAATAGCATCACAATTTTTTTTGTCTTTGCCACGATTGTCTAACTGTATCCTGGACGTATTAAAACTATTCTGCAAAACAAGAAATGGATAACTTGCTGCTTTGGTATTATGAACAATGAGGCAACCTTTTGCGCCCTGCCTTGCAGCTTCTTCAAACTTGTAGGTCCAGCGGCCATAATAAGTCATGGTATTTCCTTTAAATAAAGTGGTATCGCCAGACCAGAATCCCGGATCATTTACCATTACGATCACGACCTTTCCTTTCACATCCAGGCCAGCATAATCGTTCCAGTTATATTCCGGCGCATTTACACCATAGCCTGCAAAAATAACCGGCGTATTTTCTAAAGAAATACTACTGTCAGTTTTATCTGTCCAGAGCACATAATCATCAAAAGCTTTTAAAGAAAAATTTCCTTTGGCAGATTTCACTTCCATTTGCGGAGCTGCTGTTGCTTCTATATTCACCATTGGTACCGCCTGTAAATAACTATCGGCATTACCCGGTTCCAAACCAATTTCTTTAAATCTTTTTTGCAGAAATGCAAGCGTTTTTGTTTCACCGGGAGTGAATGGTTTTCGTCCCATAAAGGAATCAGAAGCCAGTACAGCAATATCCTTTTTCATACTATCGGCATTGAAAGTCGTATCCGTAGTTGCTTCCGTAGTTTTAGTATTTTGATTACAGGAAGAAATAAAAAATACAAAACTTAAGAATGAAAATATTTTTGATAATGGCTGCATGTGATGGTATTTGATTAGTTGAATATTTTATAAACTTAGTAAATGTACAAAAACTAAAGATGTAGAAATCTTTGCGCCTTAGCAGTTAAATTTTTTCTTTCTACAGATAGCCACGAATAAATTCATTTCTTTAATTCGTGTAACCTTTCTGCCGATAGGCAGGGTCGTTTCAAATTCATGTAATTTCATTTTTATTTTTCTTATCCATTTCTTATCTTAACTTCATTGTTCCACTTTCGATTGTCTGCCAGTAAATTTTTAATTTGATATTGTTATGCACTTAACACCGAGAGAAACGGAGAAGTTATTAATTTTTCTTGCCGGCGAACTGGCAGAGAAAAGAAAGGCAAGAGGATTGAAATTAAACTATCCTGAAACGATTGCATTGATCAGCAGCCGACTGCAGGAAGCTGCCAGGGATGGCAGGTCTGTTGCAGACCTCATGCAATATGGCGCCACCATTTTAACCAGGGAAGATGTAATGGAAGGCATTCCGGAAATGATCCATGATATTCAGATAGAAGCAACTTTTCCCGATGGCACAAAACTGGTAACCGTGCATGACCCGATAAGATAATTTATAACTCATCTTTTATAATTCATTTATGATCCCCGGAGAATACATTTTAGCAAGCGGTGATATTGAATGCAATGTTGGCCGCAAAACAATAAAACTCGCTGTTGTAAATAGTGGCGACCGCCCGGTGCAGGTAGGCTCTCATTTTCATTTTTTTGAAATAAACAAGCAGATGATATTTGAAAGGCAGAAGGCCTTTGGTATGCGGCTGAACATTGCAGCAGGTACCGCAGTAAGGTTTGAACCGGGAGAAGAAAAAGAAGTAGAGCTGGTTGCTTTCGGTGGCAATAAAAATATATTCGGCTTTAATAATTTAACCAACGGAAGTGTTGCTTAATTAATTATAAAATGAAAATAAACAGAATTAAATATGCCAACATGTATGGCCCCACAACCGGCGATAAAGTACGTTTGGGCGATACTGAATTATTCATCGAGATTGAAAAAGACCATACGGTGTATGGCGATGAAGCAAAATTTGGCGGCGGCAAAACCATCCGTGATGGTATGGCACAATCGGCAACGGCTACCCGAAGCGAAAATGTACTGGACTTTGTCATCACCAGTGTGATGATCATTGACCATTGGGGAATTGTAAAAGGAGATATCGGAATAAAAGATGGAAAGATAGTAGGTATCGGCAAAGCCGGTAATCCTGATACAATGGATGGCATCACACCTAACATGGTTATCGGTGCATCTACAGAAGTACATGGCGGTGCCGGTATGATCGCAACGGCAGGTGGTATTGACACACATATACATTTTATCTGCCCACAATTAATTGATCATGCATTGTTTAGTGGCATAACTACTATGATAGGCGGCGGTACCGGCCCGGCAGATGGCACCAATGCAACTACCGTTACACCCGGCGCATGGAATATTCAGAAAATGTTAGAAAGTGCAGAAGCATTCCCAATGAACCTGGGTTTTTTCGGCAAAGGAAATTGCGCCTCTACGTTGCCGTTAGAAGAGCAGATAGAGGCAGGCGCCCTCGGATTAAAAATTCACGAAGATTGGGGAAGTACCACAGCAGTAATTGATGCATCTTTAAAAGTGGCAGATAAATATGATATACAGGTAGCCATTCACACAGATACTTTAAATGAAGGTGGATTTTTGGAAGATACCATCAATGCGATCAACGGCAGAGTGATACATACTTTTCACACAGAGGGTGCCGGTGGCGGGCATGCGCCGGATATCATCAAGGCGGCAATGTATCCTAATGTATTGCCATCCTCTACCAATCCAACCCGTCCTTATACAGTCAATACAATTGATGAGCACCTGGACATGCTGATGGTTTGTCATCACCTGGATAAAAATGTGCCCGAAGATGTGTCTTTTGCGGATTCACGTATCCGCCCTGAAACTATTGCAGCAGAAGATATATTACAGGATATGGGCGTGTTCAGCATGATGAGCAGCGACTCCCAGGCCATGGGAAGAGTAAGCGAAGTAATAACACGTACCTGGCAAACGGCACATAAAATGAAAGTACAACGGGGAGCCCTACCCGAAGATGATAAAAAAGATAATGATAATTTCCGGGTGAAAAGGTATGTTTCAAAATACACGATCAATCCTGCAATATCTCATGGTATATCAGAATATGTCGGTTCCATTGAGCCGGGAAAGATGGCTGATATTGTTTTATGGAAACCGGCATTGTTCGGTGCCAAACCAGAAATGATCATTAAAGGCGGAATGATCATTGCTTCCCGAATGGGCGACCCGGGTGCATCCATACCAACACCACAACCTGTTATTTACCGGCATATGTTTGGTGCTTATGGAAAAGCGCTGTATAAAACCTGTGCAACATTCGTATCAAAAGTATCCCTGGAAAAAAATATTGTACAGCAATATGAATTACAAAAGATAATATTACCTGTAAAGAATTGCCGGAACATGGGGAAGAAAGACTTGATACATAATAATGCGACGCCACAAATAGATGTGAACCCAGAGAACTATGAGGTAAAAGTGGATGGTGAAATTATAACCTGTGAACCAATAAGCATAGTACCATTGGCACAACGATATTTTTTATTTTAAAATTTCTTAGCCTCTCTCTTTCGGTGAGGGGTTGGGGTGAGGCCTATAAACAATGCTCATTCAACAAAAAAAAGGAAATATAAATACACAATCCAGCAATAAAGCTATTGACTGGCTTCAGCTTGAATGGTATGAGATGAACAAGCGTGTATGGAGAAAGAGGACCATGGCAGGAAAAGAAGTATCACTAAAATTTTTACAGGAGAATCCTTCACTTACACAGGGTGATATTTTATTTGAAGATGAACAAATTATTATCGCAATAGAAATTTTGCGCTGCGATTCATTGGTGATACTGCCAAAGAATATGTTTGAAATGGCATCCATTTGTTATGAGATCGGCAATAAACATTTGCCATTATTCTTTGAAGAGGACGCTTTGCTGGTGCCTTTTGAAATGCCTTTATTCCGGTTGTTGACAGCGCAGGGATACGAAGTAAAACAGGAAAAAAGAAAATTGCTGCAACCCTTAAAAACATCAGTGGCTCCTCACGGAAATGAACAAAGCACTACACTATTTTCAAAGATCATGAAACTAACCAATAATGAATAATATGTTGTTGAGTTTATTACATTTATCAGATCCAACCTTGCCCATTGGAGGCTTTTCTCATTCAGCAGGATTGGAGACTTTTGTGCAGAAGGGAATAGTGAAAGATGCAGCAACTGCAAAGGATTTTATTATAGCTATGCTGGAACAAAATCTGCAATATACAGATGCAGCTTTTGTCTCATTGGCTTATGATGCAGCAGCAGAAAATAATATAGAAAAGATATTTCAGCTAGACGAAGAATGTAACGCAGTAAAGCTGCCAAAAGAAATGCGCTATGCAAGTCAGAAACTGGGATTGAGATTAATAAAAATATTTCAGCCGCTTTGCGAAAGTGAATTAGCGGATGCATACCAACAAAATATAAAACAACAAAATATTTATGGACATTATTGCATCGCATTTGGCATGTATGCCTTTGCGTTAGGTATTGGTAAAAAAGATGCCTTAACAGGATTTTATTATAATGCAGCAGCGGGCTTTGTTACCAATAGTGTAAAATTAATTCCATTAGGACAGCAGGATGGGCAGCGGATATTATTTTCTTTACAACCATTAATAAATAAATTGGTAGAAAAAAGCATGGAGCCGGATAAGGATCTGATAGGCTTATGCTGCACGGGCTTTGATATACGCAGTATGCAGCATGAACAATTATATTCACGATTGTACATGAGTTAAATATGAGTATTAATATTTTGTTTGTAAAAGTTTCGAAGATCTATCAGTACCTGTATAAGGCGCCTCTTTTGGTTCGGTTTCGACGCAGTCGAAATTCAAAAAATGCGCAGCATATTTTTTGAAAGTAGCAAAAGCAGCGCCGGTACAGGTGCGCAGCCTGCCGGCTGTGGAGGCGAAACCAACGATACTAAAAGAATTTAAATGAACGTAAGTAAAGTATGAGACTAAAATAGCGAATTTTCAAAAGCGCTACTTTTATTCGTGTTTGATAAGTTCAATATGAAAAGTTATAGATATAAACTTGCCGAGGCATACTACACAATTAATGTTCTTAAAAGGTATGCTGTACAAGTCCCGATTCAAATGTAATATCTGGATGCCGATAAGAGCGGCAAGTGACACAACGATGATGACCAAAGAACAAATGCTAAATACAAAAAAATAAAAAAGAATGCAGGAAAGGACATATATAAAAATAGGAATAGCCGGACCCGTTGGCTCGGGTAAGACTGCATTGATAGAACGCCTGAGCCGTGCTATGGCAGCCGATTACAGCATTGCTGTGATAACCAATGATATTTACACAAAAGAAGATGCAGAATATTTAACCATCAATAGTTTACTGCCTGCTGAAAGAATTATTGGTGTAGAAACAGGTGGCTGTCCGCACACTGCGATAAGAGAAGATGCCAGCATGAACCTGGAAGCAGTAGATGAAATGTTCAATCGTTTTAAAGATGTGCAAATCATTTTTATAGAAAGTGGTGGCGATAATCTGTCTGCAACATTCAGCCCTGACCTGGCAGACCTGACCATTTTTGTAATTGATGTAGCAGAAGGCGATAAGATACCACGCAAGGGCGGCCCCGGCATTACAAGGAGCGATCTTTTGGTAATAAATAAAATTGATCTGGCACCTTATGTAAATGCAGACTTAAATGTAATGGAACGGGATGCAAAAAAGATGCGTAATGGCAATCCTTTTGTCTTTACCAATTTAATGAGCATGCAGGGATTGGATAGTGTGATTGGCTGGATTAAAAAATATGCATTGCTGGAAGAAACAGCAGAGCCAGCTCTTTTAAGATGATTGCAAAACTTCACATACAGGCATCTCTGCGGAATGGGATAACTTATTTGAACAAAAGTTATTTCACTCCGCCATTTAAAGTGGCAAACATTACAGAAGATAAAAAATTAAATAAACTGGATCTGATGCTGATGTGCTCATCACCCGGTATACTTGATGAAGATGATTATGAATTAAAAATTGATGTGGACGCAAATTGTACAATGCAACTGCACACACAATCCTATCAACGGTTATTCAAAATGAAAAAAGGGGCTGAGCAACTAATGGAAATGCATTTAAAGAAAGGTTCTTCATTCGTGTATTTGCCACATCCATCTGTACCTCACGGAGAATCTATATTTACTGCGAAAAATAATATTTATTTAAGTGATGGCTGCACACTGACATGGGGTGAAATATTGACTTGTGGTAGAAAACTAAATGGCGAAATATTCCAATTCTCAAAGTACCATAACATCACACAGATCTATTTGAATAATAAACTCATCATCAAAGAAAACCTGTTGATGCAGCCATCATTGATAGATGTAAATGGGTTAGGGCAATTGAGTGGTTACACACACCAGGCAACACTTATTTACCTGGATGAGAATACCGATACAAAAAATTTAATAGAAGCAACAACAGCATATCTATCCGAACAAAACGAGATCATCTTTGGAATTACAACAGCACCGATAAACGGAATTATTATTCGATTACTCGGACAAAAAGCAGAACAATTGCACAACTGTCTAAAAGAAGTTTCCTCCAATATTTCACTATTCACCATTCCCCATTCACCAATTGAATCATGAACTATACATACTGATCATTGCGGCTATCAGCGTAGCCTGTCTTCATACCATGATGGGGCCTGACCATTATATTCCGTTCATCGCATTATCAAGGTCGAGAGGCTGGAGTTTTATAAAAACGCTCACGTGGACGGTTATATGCGGATGCGGCCATGTATGGAGTTCAGTATTATTAGGATTAGGCGGAGCAGCCATCGGGTGGTCACTGACCAAAGTAAAATTCCTGGAAGGGATGAGAGGAAATATTGCAGGCTGGGCGCTGCTGTTATTCGGATTGGTATATGGCATTTGGGGCTTGTACCGGGCTTACAAAAACAAACCACATAAACATTTTGATACCTACGAAGATGGCAGCATCTATGTATATGAACACAAACATGGTACAGCTGTACAACCTGCCGAACGCCACAAAGTAACGCCGTGGGTAATGTTCATCATCTTTGTATTGGGACCTTGCGAACCTATGATTCCATTGTTATTTTATCCCGCCGCAAAAAATTCTTTGTACGGAATGGTTGTGCTCATCATCGTATATACTGTCTTTACATTGCTCACCATGATGATAATGGTGATACTCGGCTATTATGGCCTTGCCTTTGTAAAAACAGAAAAACTGGAGCGTTACGCTCATGCATTAGGCGGACTCACACTATTTATTTGCGGTGCAGGCATGGTATTTATGGGCTGGTGATTTTATTTGCCACAGAGTGCAACCCTTCCATAAATAAATTCTTTCAGTAATTCGTGTAACCTGTGTGCCCTCAGGCAGATTGGTTTTCAAATTAGTGTAATTGATCTCTTCCTTCTTCTACCTGAAATTTCTTCCTTTATGAAAAGCCTTTTCTTCCTCGCTCATACTTACGGGGCTCCGTTTATTTTGTGCATGTGCAGGTATGGATGTTTCATCCGGCCTCGCCAATGTTGTTACAGATGGTATTGCTAATTCAGATGGTGTAAGCTTACTCAATAATTTAGAGAGATTAAAAATACGTTTTGCAATTACATGTATCACTTCTCCTTCTATCTGTAATTTACCTTCTACCATGATGAGTTTGGATTGTAATATTTCTTTCCGGAATTTTTCAAATAATTTTTCAAAAATTACAATGTTCCCATAGCCAGTCTCATCTTCGATCGTCATAAAACAAATGCCGCCGGCTGTGCCGGGGCGTTGGCGTACCAGCACCAGACCCGCCACCATCACTGCGTCGCCGTTGTTTCCTTTTTTTAGATCAGCAGAACTTAAGATGCGGAGTTGATTGAGTTTGTCCCTTATAAAACTAACGGGATGTGCTTTTAAAGAAAGAGTAGTGGATGCATAATCCTGCACTACCTGTTCTGAATCCGACATCAAAGGCAACTGTATATTTTCCATAACGGCGTCGGGTGCCTGCTGTCCTTCAAAGAGCGCATTCGGCCTGTCTTTGGTAGATACTTCCCATAAAGCCTGGCGTCTATCCAGGTTAATTGATCGGAAGGCATCGGCGTCTGCCAGTTTTTCCAAAGCAGCTTCGCCTACTTTTTTATCTCTGAGATCATTGATACATTTATAAGGCTGTTGCCTGTTGCTGATAAGCACTTCCATGTCTTCTGCACGCAAGCCTTTTACCTGCCTGAAGCCAAGTCTCAAAGCATGAAACTTGCCATCTTTTTCTTCGAGGGTATTGTTCCAAATAGAATGATTGATGTCTACCGGTCTTACTACTACCCCGTGGTTCTTTGCATCACTGATCAACTGTGCCGGTTGATAAAATCCCATTGGCATGCTATTCAATAAAGCACAACAAAACACTTCAGGATAATACCATTTGAGCCAACAGGAAACATAGACTAATAATGCAAAACTGGCCGCATGGCTTTCGGGGAAACCATAGCTTCCAAATCCTTCCAGTTGTTTAAAAACCCGTTGGGCATATTCCAATGTATATCCCCGCTCTGTCATGCCAGCGGTTAGTTTTTTTTCAAACTTCGTAACCAGCCCTTTTGCTTTGAACGTTGCCATACTTCGTCTTAGTTCATCAGCTTCCGAAGGCGTAAAACCTGCAGCCACGATGGCGATCTTCATGGCCTGCTCCTGGAACAATGGTACGCCAAGGGTACGTCCTAATATTTCTTTCAATTCCGGCGATGGATATTCAACCGGTTCTTCACCATTCCGCCGGCGCAGGTACGGATGCACCATATCGCCTTGTATCGGCCCCGGCCGCACAATTGCAACTTCAATAACAAGATCATAAAAACAACGGGGTTTTAATCTTGGCAACATACTTTGCTGTGCACGGCTTTCTATCTGGAACACACCGATGGTATCAGCATGACATATCATCTCATACACTTCGGGGTCGTCCTGTGGAATATTTGCGAGGGTAAGGTCTAATCCGTAATGTGCCTTCGCTTCATCAAATGCTTTGCGGATACAGGTGAGCATACCCAATGCCAGGACATCTATTTTCATAAAACCCAATACATCAATATCATCCTTATTCCATTCAATGCAGGTTCTGTCTGCCATGCGTGCATTCATAATTGGACACAGGTTGGAAAGCTTACCATTGGTAATTACAAATCCACCCGTATGTTGCCCGAGCTGACGTGGAAATCCGAGGAATTCTTTTGTGAGTTGCAGCACTTTCCGCAGGTGAAGATCACCAGGATTAAGCCCTTGTTCTGTGAGTCTTTTACCTTCAAACCATTCATCGGTAAATTCCCAGACTGACATGGAAAGCCGGTTAATAGTATCTACCGATAATCCCATTGCTTTGCCTACATCCCGGATGGCACCTTTCTGATGCAGTTGTGTAACGGTAGCAACAATTGCTGCACGATCACGGCCGTATTTATTAAAAATATACTGGATCACTTCTTCCCGTCTTTCGTGCTCAAAATCAACGTCAATATCCGGCGGTTCATTTCGGGCAGAGGAGATGAAACGCTCAAAGAGCAGATCGAATTTTGTCGGGTTCACGGAAGTGATACCAAGACAAAAACATACCGTAGAATTTGCCGCCGATCCACGTCCCTGGCAGAGAATACCTTGCTGCTTTGCAAAACGTACAATGTCATATACTGTTAAAAAGTACGAAGCATAATTCATCTCTTTTATAAATACCAATTCATGATTAATTGCATTCGTTATTTTATCAGGAAGAATATCTCCAAAAAAATCGATTGCACCTTTCCATGCCAGGAAGGTTATCTCTTCCATGGGTGTCCTTCCTTCTGTTGTGATCTCAATAGGATACTCGTATTTTAACTCATCCAAAGAAAAAGTACAACAGTTTTTTATTTCTTCTGTTCTTGCAACAGCATCCGGATAAAGCCGGAACAACCGCTCCATTTCATCTGAAGGTTTTAAATATCTTTCTGCATTTGCATGAAGCTTAAAGCCTGCAGTATAAATGGTACATTTTTCCCGTACACAGGTAACAATATCCTGCAATTGCCGCCTTGAACTTTCATGATAATGCACATCGTTGGTAGCGACTAATGGGATATTTAATTGAGCGGATAATTGGCCCAGGCGAAAAAGATATTTACTGTCATCACCCTGGTATCGCCGGCTGGCGGAGAGATATAAATCAGCACCAAAAAGTTCTTTATATTCTTTAGCAGCAGCGGCAAAAGAAAGTTCAAATTCAAAATTAATATTCAATGCTTCTGGTGAAAGCAAAATAAATTTTACTCCTTCGGAATATTCTTTTACATCTTTTTTATACAGTAAACATTCTCCTTTTTCTGCCCGCCTGTTACCTAGAGTAAGCAGGTTGCTGAGTAAAGAATATGCTTTGATATTAGTGGGGTAGGCGAGGAGTGGTAAGCCATCCGCCAGGTCCAGCCGTACGCCAACAATAACACGGATACCAATTTTTTTTGCGGCTGCATGTGCTCTCACAATTCCTGCAAAACTATTACGGTCGGTAATGGCTATTGCTTTATAACCTAACGCAGCCGCCTGCTCCACCATTTCATCCGGATGCGAAGCTCCACGCAGGAAACTAAAATTAGTAGTGACTTGTAATTCGGTGTAAGACATTTTTTTTATTCAGCCAGCTTCCAAATGTTGTTCAATTTATTTGCTGTTTTAATTTCTTATTTTATTTTCATGTTTTTTTAATCCGTAAATGTCTATGCAAAAAAACCATGCAAGTACCATTGCACTTTCACCTCCGTATCATAATGCCCCAACCTGAATACCCAATACCTGCATCCTTCCTCATCTTCGAGGTAATAATAATCTCTATGTAAACCTTGTTGCAACCACCATTCCTGCTCTATTCTTTCAGGTCCATCTGCTTTGGCAACTTTATGCAGTTTGCCTTTATATCTAAAATTCATTGGTGGATAATCCGGTATAGGAGCAGTTACTTCAATGGTTTCTGGTTTGGGTAAAAGTTGTACCGGCCGGGGCCTTGAATGAGCCCAATCTTTATCTTCTTTTTGAAGGAGATTATTTGAAAGCCTGTATGATCTTTCCGGCCAGTAATGTTCATCCTGTACGTATCGTTGTATTTTATGGTTTCCAAATTTTCCAGCCACTCTATCCAGCAATTCAGAAAGTCCCGTAGCTTCCAGACCTCCATTGTGTGCCCATAATTTTTCCTGTGCAGGGTTAAGGTCTTCCACTTTTGGTGCATCCAATACAAATAATTCA
>JBDSIB010000121.1:0-26828 GCA_039918155.1 Ferruginibacter sp. | reverse complement strand
CATCGACATCACCATTAAAAAAGTTTTACAAACCGGCTATTGCCATCATATAGAACGGTTAATGGTATTGGGGAATTTTATGCTCCTCTGTGAGTTTGACCCCGATGAAGTGTACCGCTGGTTTATGGAAATGTTCATTGATGCGTATGATTGGGTGATGGTGCCAAATGTGTACGGCATGACGCAGTTTGCAGACGGTGGCTCAATGACGACCAAGCCTTACATAAGTGGCAGCAATTATTTGATGAAAACGAGTGATTACGAAAAGGGAGATTGGCAACCAATATGGGATGGATTATTCTGGCGCTTTATGCATATACACCGGGATTTCTTTTTGCAGAACCCCAGGTTGGGTATGCTGATAGGCACATTTGATAAAATGCCTACCGAAAAAAGAAATGTTCATCTTGCGAATGCAGAAAAATATTTAAACAGCTTATAATACCGGAAATATAATTTGTATTAGAAATGAAAACTATAAAAAAAGAAAATCTTCCTGTAAAAATCTGCATTGTTTGTAACAGGCCATTTAGCTGGCGAAAAAAATGGTCTGCTGTTTGGGATGATGTAAAGTACTGCAGTGACAAATGCAGGCTGAATAAAAATAAAAAATAAATACACGATGGCAACAGCAGCAAATTTTAGTGCAGCAGACATAGACCGTATTATAGAAATGGCCTGGGAAGACCGTACAAGTTTTGAAGCCATTGAATTACAATTTGGCCTAAAGCAGCAGGATGTAATAAAACTAATGCGAAAGGAAATGAAAGCCAGCAGTTTTAAAATGTGGCGGGAAAGGACAAAAGGTCGCATCACCAAGCATCAAGCTTTACGAAGTGATAAAACAGACCGCTTTAAATGCAGCCGGCAGAAAACAATTACGCATAATAAAATAAGTAAACGATAAACATGGAGTTGACATTATTTAGCGAAACACCGGATGATACCTCCATAGATTTTCCAACATCTTACGATAAGATTATGGAAAGGGTAAGGAATATTAAACCTGCCCAATATCCTAAGACGAGAAACTTTATTAATGGTGCTGTTACTTATTTATCGCCGTATATTTCAAGAGGAGTTATCTCTGTAAAGCAGGTAATGGAAATTGCTTTGCAAAAGCAATACAAGCCTTACCAAATACAAAAGTTTTTGCAGGAGCTGGCCTGGCGGGAATATTTTCAGCGGGTATGGCAGCATGTTGGCGATGATATCTGGAAAGACCTAAGGCAGCCACAACCGGATGTAGTGCATAATAAAATGATTACCGCTGTAGATAAGGCCAATACCGGCATTGAAGCCATTGACAATGCTATTAATAAATTATACAGCAGTGGGTATATTCACAATCATGTACGCATGTACACCGCATCGTTAGTATGTAATATGGCCAAAGCATATTGGCTGCAGCCTTCCCGGTGGATGTATTATCATTTGCTGGATGGAGATATAGCCAGTAATAATTTTAGCTGGCAATGGGTTGCCGGTGCTTTTTCCAACCGTAAATATTATTTTAACCAGGAGAATGTAAATAAATATACTTTCAGCAAACAGCAATATACTTTTCTCGATCAGCCTTATCCGGAGATCATTTCCATGCCTGTGCCGCAAGCATTGGTTGCCACTGTGGAACCATCATTGCAAACAACGTTACCGTCTATTAAAATCCCGGTATTGGATCCCAATAAACCAACGCTCATTTATAATTCTTACAATCTTGATCCGCTTTGGAGAAAAGACGAAGATGTAAACAGGATCCTGTTATTAGAACCATCCCATTTTAAAAAATACCCTGTTAGTGAAAAGGTATTGCAGTTTATAACTGATCTCTCAAAAAATATTGAAGGCGTACAAATTTTTACCGGGGAAATTGAAGATATCGTTTTCGGAGCTACTGCTATTATTTCAAAAGAGCATCCGGCGTTTATACATTATCCCGGCATTAAAGACAGTCGTGACTGGATGTTTCCTGAAGTGATCCGTTACTACAAATCCTTTTCGTCCTTCTGGAAAAATTGTGAAAAACTGTTGAAGTAAAATTGCTTTATGGAATTGTTGTGTTAGGTTGATAGTATGAGCGATGCTAAAGTTTCAGAAACAAAGTATTTATGCTTCGTTCGATTATGGATATACTTTATGTAGGGTAGAGAAGTTAAAGATTTTCAACAACGAAAGCTTTCACATAATTTTTGATCAATTGTCTCACTTCACGAAACTCCGCCATTACTTCACTGTGGGTTCCTATCGCTTTTGCTGGGTCAGGAAAATTGTAGTGAAACATTTTGGCATTAGATGGAAATACAGGACAATGTTCTTTTGCATTATCGCAAACAGTAATTATAAAATCAAAATTTATATTTTTATATTCCTCGATATTGTTAGAGGTTTGAGTTGAAATATCAATACCATCTTCTTTCATGGTCTCAACAGCATTTGGGTTTACGCCATGAGTTTCAATACCAGCACTAAAAATTGCTGCTTTACCTTTTGTAAATTCCCGTAAATAACCTTCTGCGATCTGGCTTCTGCAACTATTGCCGGTGCAAAGCACTAATATTTTTTTCTGTTCCATATCAAAAAAATAACGAGGAAATAAAAGTCATAAGAAAAGAAATAATAAAATAACAGGCGCATTATTAAAATGAACCTGTTATTTTTCCCGAAGTTTAACTACAGCAATCTGTACCGCAACCACAGTCTTTTGGCTTTTCTGCATACACCGTTAGGCTTACTATACCTGTTTTACCTTCTTTTAAAATAGTTAGTTCTTCTTCGTTTAAATATTGTTTTAAAATATCATCAGGTATAATAATGGCCTTTTCTTTTTGAATACTGATGTTGCTAAAACCAGTTTTTTGAATGAGTGATAAATAATCTTCTTTCTGAATAGCACCTGCTACACAACCTGCATACATTTCTGCGCTTTTGCGTAAAGCTTCCGGCAGGTGGCCAATGAGTACCACATCAGAAATACTAAAATGACCCCCAGGTTTTAGTACCCGAAAAATCTCTTTGAATACATTGTCTTTTGCAGGCACCAGATTTAAAACACAGTTGCTCACTACAACATCCGCCACGTTTGCACTTACAGGAATATTTTCAATATCTCCCTGCCTGAACTCCACATTATTGAACCCTGCTTTAAGTGCATTGGCTTTTGCTTTTTCTATCATGGCGGGTGTAAAGTCAATACCTATTACCCTTCCATCTTCGCCGGTCTCATTTCTTGCTACAAAGCAATCATTACCTGCACCACTGCCGAGATCTATGACAGTGTTGCCTTTTTTAATAGCAGCAAATTGCGTTGGCAAACCACAGCCCAGCCCCAGATCTGCATCTTCATTGTAGCCTTTTAATTCGCTGTAATCGTCGCTCATAATATTGTACACTTCTGTAGAGCATCCGCCGGCGCCGCAGCAGGAGGATTGATTGGTTTCTTTATCCTGCAAAGCAATTTCACTGTATTTCTGTTTTACAAGATCTTTTACATTTTGTGAATTTTCCATGATAATTATTATTTAGTTTAACAACAATTGTTTTTCTTTTGAAGCCTGCTGGCAATATTTTCAAAATAACTTTGAATTTTTGCCATGGCTTTTTCATCAACACAATAGCAGATAGCATTGCCTTCTATATTGCCTTTTATGAGCCCTGCATTTTTTAGTTCTTTAAGATGCTGGGAAATGGTAGGCTGCGCCAGGGGTAATTCGTTTACTATATCTCCGCAAATACAGCTATCCACTTTTACCAGGTATTCCATTATGGCAATGCGTGCCGGATGCCCGAGTGCTTTAGCCATGTTGGCGATGGTATTTTGCCTGCTTGTAAAATGCTCTGTTTTAGTAGCTCCCATTTCTTTAATTTAATATTGCAATATTACGATAAAGATTCAAAAAACAAATTCTTATTTTTGGAAGAGACCAATTGGGTATGATAATAGATATACAGGAGGAAATAAATACTTATTTGTAGAGATTAGTAAAATAGTATTTGTAAGTAGTGCTGGCATTTATGAAAATATTTTTTCTTCAGCAAAAAGGAAAATAAAAATAGATAAATGAAAGTAGGTTTTCGCAGGAGTATTCATACGGAGGTAAAGAAAATAAGAACCTTATGGGCACTACTGTCCAGGAAATTATGTTTTAAAATCTCAACTGAAAATTACTCTGCAGTCGTTGGGTCAATCACTGCCATTACTTCACTTACTGAGTTTGCCGGAAAGCCGCCTTGTTTTGCATGTTCTCTAACCATTTTTTCATCAGGTGCAATATAAACGCAGTAAACTTTATCGCCTGTTACATAGCTTTGCACCCATTGTATCTGCGGACCCATATTGCTTAATACTCCACAGGAGGTTTGGGAAATTCCTTTTAATTGTTCGGCAGTTAATTTACCGGCGCCGGGGATCTCTCTTTCAATTACATACTTTGGCATAATGATCGGTTTTAATTTTTAGTATTTGGATGGCATTGTGAAACAATATAAATATAAAAATAATTAATCATATAATTTAAAGTGTTATCTGTTTACTAATAGATTTTATCATTAAGTAAATAGCATTAGTTTTGAGTGAATGCTCAAAACTAAAAGCATCCATTTCTTTTCAATTATATTACGATGATATTTTTTATAGTTTAAAATCCATTCAGAATGAAGTATTTGATTTCCGCCCTCATTTGTTTTTTAGTAATAACCATATTTTCGCAAGCTGCTTTTGCCCAGGACTCTGCTTCTATTTATAATAAGAACAAAGTATTTGATCCAACTTTCCTGCAACAGGACGGAACAGAGTTTCGCAGTGCGAACGGTGCACCCGGGCCTAAGTATTGGCAAAACAGTGTGAACTATACCATACATACAACGTTGGATGAAAAAGACACCACACTTAAAGGAGATGTTGCCATTAACTATACCAACAACAGTCCCGACAAATTGAATTACCTGTGGTTGCAATTAGAT
The DNA here is from genome assembly GCA_039918155.1 of Ferruginibacter sp. GTDB lineage: Bacteria > Bacteroidota > Bacteroidia > Chitinophagales > Chitinophagaceae > Ferruginibacter. The sequence continues at coordinate 21,869 of JBDSIB010000121.1, read as the reverse complement.
CAGAATCTTTTTAATCCAAATTCCCGTGGCGCAGCTATAACGCCGGTAAGCGGAGATCGCTTTGATGTGCAGGGGTATACAAAAGGTGGTTATCATATTGAATCTGCAACGGTTACTTACAAAGGAAAAAGTTACAAAATAGATCCTGTGATCACTGATACCAGGATGCAGTTGCGTTTACCCTTCTCCGTGATGCCTAACGGAGATAAGGTAGACATCAAAGTAAATTATTATTTTTCTATACCTCAATATGGTGCAGATCGTATGGGAAGATTGTATACAAAGAACGGCGTCATTTACCAGTTGGCGCAGTGGTATCCACGCATGTGTGTGTATGATGGAGTGCAGGGCTGGAACACATTGCCGTATATGGGTCTGGGAGAATTTTATTGCGATTATGGAAATTACGATTACTATGTTACCGTACCGGCAGATATGATCGTTGCTGGTTCTGGTGATCTGCAAAATGCGGATCAGGTGTTAACTGCCACAGAGAAAAAAAGATTAGATCAAGCCCGTAAAAGTGATAGCACTGTTTTCATTATTAATGAAAATGAAATAGGAACTGCAGCTACAAGACCTACGCAAACGGGCATGCAGACCTGGCATTTCAAAATGAATAACTCACGTGATGTTTCGTGGAGTGCATCCAAAGCATTTATCTGGGATGCGGCAAGAATTAATTTCCCTTCGGGACGAAAAGGAATTTCCATGGCAGTATATCCGGTAGAAAGTAAAGGTTACAATGCCTATGGAAGAGCAACACAATATCTAAAACAAAGTATAGAATTTTATTCTAAAGATTATTATGAATATCCATGGAACTCTGCGGTAGTAGTAGCAGGCGTTGCATTGGGAATGGAATATCCCGGCATTGTTTTTTGTGCTTATAATATTAAGTCTGGTAATCTATGGGGAGATGTTACCCATGAGATAGGCCACAACTGGTTCCCGATGATCGTTGGAAGTAATGAAAGAAAATACATGTGGATGGATGAAGGAATGAACACATTTATAAACAGCTATGCGGCCAATTGGTTTAACCACGGAGAATACGGCGATACTACCAAACGTGATATTTTGCAGATGGCAAGAGCATTTAGCAGGAGCAAAGATCCGTTAATGACTCCGCCAGAATCAATAGGCCTTAATGAGTATGGCCAGTACTATTCTAAAACGGCAGCGGCCTTAACTATTCTTCGCAATTCAGTTATTGGTCCCGAAAGATTTGACTATGCTTTTAGAACCTACATTGATCGCTGGGCAATGAAACATCCGCAGCCGGAAGATTTTTTTCGTACGATGAATGATGCCGCCGGTGAAGACCTTAACTGGTTTTGGAAAGAATGGTTTTATGAGACCTGGAAATTTGATCAGTCGGTAAAGTCGGTAAAGTATGTGCATGATAAACCAGAAGATGGAGCATTTATTACCATAGAAAATTTACAGGAAATGGCATTACCGGTAATTGTAAAAGTTACGGAGCAAAACGGTACTACTCAAATAATAAAACTACCGGTAGATGTGTGGCGTCGTGATACCAACTGGACCTTTAAATATAATTCAACTTCACCTTTAACTTCTGTAGTGCTGGATCCTGATGGACAATTACCAGATATCAACAGGAAGAATAATACCTGGGAAGGAAAATAAAGTATCAAATTATTTTGATGCAATGTCCCTCTAATAGCTAAGGCTTTAGAGGGATATTTTGTTTGTGGAAAAGAAATTTATTTACTTTTTCCAAAGTGATAAATAATGTCCCCATCTTTATCAATAAAGTTTAAGGATAAAGAATCACTTTTAATTTTTACATCTGCAAAGCGACCAACGCTGTAATTAGTATCCACCAACACTGAAAAGTATTTTCGAATGATTGTTTGTCAAAGAACTAGTGCTGAATGCTATCCCGTATTTGCAACGCAGGAATTTGTTCATCAAAGCTATACTTCAAAGAAAAATTTAATTCCTGCAAATTTCCGATTATTAATACCACGCTATTGAGATGCTGAGGGTTTGTAAGATGTTTAAATTTCACCAATCTAAACCACAAAAATTCCATATAAGAATTGTATTTGCGAAACCATATTATCTCTAACATGCACTTTGCAAATGTGGCCCAACTGACTTGTAATGAGTAAAGCAATATTTTATAAAGAAGGAGATCGGCTATTCTTACATTCGGGAAATAAACGTTAGCTGAAATTTTCGATATAGACTACGATTTAAAATTTAATTCCTGACTTTTTTCTTGCAGATTTTTTTAATAATTTGAAGTAAATGATTCCCGCATTAAGCAGACGCTTTAATATTATCATTGTATTAAACTTAAGGTAACAACATATTATTGAGTTTGAAGTCAGTAAATTTTCCCTACATTGCGATTGTAGGAATGAGTAACTTTTTTTAATAATTAATAATACTTGTATGTCTAACATTTTTGAAATAATTCTTATTGTAGCAGTAGCAATTACAATAGTTATTTTATTAATCTGGAAAAACAAGAAAGATAAAAAACTCATGAATCCAGACTCCCAGGATTCCACCGATGAAGCAATTATGGACCACGAACGTAGAAGGGACAAAATATGACCCAATTCCCGCTAAGAACTTCAGATAATAAAGGCATTTGCAAAATTGGGGCGGAAAATCACATTCTCATCGCTTTATCGCTACTTGCTGTTTTTCCGGCAAGCCAAATCTGATCTGCCAGCACTTTTATGCTAAGTTGCTTCGGTGGATGAATGGTACACGCAACTAATAAATGAAAAAAATACAACGCAATTCAGTTCCCATAATATTTCCCATTAAAAAATAACATCTGTATTCTAAAACTCCGGGGGAGATGGTGCTGGAGATAGGGCCTTTTCTTTGCATAAACGAAACAGCGTATTATATTATTTACTTTTTGCAAAGTGATAAATAATGTCACCGGCTTTATCAATAAAGTTTAGGGATAAAGAATCACCTTTAATTTTTACATCTGCAAAGCCGGCAATACTTTCTGCAAATTTTGCTTTGTTAAAATGAGGGTTGTCTTTTATTTCGGAGCCAGCGCCGGAGGTAAAATAATCTGTGTAACTATTATAGGGATGATTGTGCTGTAAATTATGATCATGGCCGCAGATGTATGCCTGCACTTTATATTTTTCAAATAAGGGCGCAAGCATATTAATTAACTCAGGTGTGCCACCACGCAGGGCTGCGGAATAAACAGGATGATGGCCAAATACTATTTTCCATTGTTCTTTTGAATTTGCTAAAGTGCTTTCTAACCAATGCCTTTGTGAAGCAGTATCCTGAGTTTTTACACTCTCCATATTTTTTGTTGTATAATAATCGGTGTAGTATGGACTGGTATCAATGCTGATTAATCTTACTTTTTGACCATCATTAGTTTCTATTACAGTTGTATAATATCGCTGTGGCAAATTCCAGTTTTTGTTTACCATATGGTAATCAATTTGGGCTTGTGGATTGCCTCGATAATCATGATTTCCCAAACTTACATACCACGGATATTTTTTGCTAAGCTCTTTATAAATATTTTCAAATGAATTTTTCCAATGAGCATCATAAATATCTTTCACACCATCATCATAAAAATTATCGCCGGTAAGCATTATGAAGGAAGGGTTTAATTTTTTTGCCTGTGCTATCATTTGATCAGCTACAGCAGTTTGGTCAAATTTTCCATCACGACCCCAATCTCCTAACACAAAAAAATTAAAACCCCTGTCATGGTTAGATCTGTTATTTGCAGTAGTTTTTTTTGAACCATTACAAGAAACTGCAAAAGCAGCTACACATACAACAGCCATCCATTTGTATAATTTCATAAACCTGTTTAGTTATGTTGGTTTCCCATTCCGTTAAATTGATAAGCACCGATATCCGTACCCGGTTGTGGATAATAAGTAACACCATATACAGGATCTTCTGCCACTTTTTTCAAAGGTTGTAAATTAATACCGGTATATCCTTTTCCAATACAAGGCGACCCTGCCTGTATTCTAAAATTAAAATTACCTACCGAAGCAATATCTCTTAATTTAATACCACCCGTAACCGGTAAGGGATAATTAATAAATTTAGGATTACCTACCTGCACTGCTGCTGATCCATCATACATACTTCCCGGTGTATAATTAGCTGGTAAATAAGCAGGGTTAGGGATATCTGTAGGTTGTGGTTTTGTAAGATAACCCACCGGGTAAAATTGATTGGCTACAGATAAAGAATCAGCATATTGATAATTATAACCGTACAATAAATGTGCAGTATCTGCTACCGGTGTATTTACCACTCTATAACCAAACTTACAATTTACTGCAAGGTTATTATAAAATTTTCCGCCTGCGCCTTCTTCAAAATTTATATTGGCACCTCGGCCTGTTTGTATTTGCCGGTAACCGCAATTGATAAAAGTATTATTGTACATTACTACATAAGAAGTAGGAGCTCCAATGGGCTGCCCTTTATTTGAAACTTTTTGACCACTGGTGGCATTTCCTATAAAAAAATTGTAAGCCATATCTCCTACTGTACCACCTTTTGTATTAAATCCATCACCACCATTTAATCCACCTTTTTCCATTGTATTTCTAAATATTTCAATCTGCCCGTTAGAGATACGAACAGGGTCATCAACGCCGCCATATACCCAGGAATCCTCCATAATAAAACTTCCTTTGTAATTTTGAAAGAGAACGGTGAAAGAGGTTGTATTGGAAGTGTTAGCGATTTTTGGAGATGTCGTTGAACCTAAAGCTGATCCTCCAAATTCAACATGCGTCCACTTTAATACCATTAAGTGACAGGATGTATCGGCATATAAACCTTTCCACTTACCAGCAAAAGCCGGGTCAGTTGCCGGATCGGCGCCAGGGTTGTCATTTTTTACAACGCCATCTACTGTTATCCAGTTAGGATTTGCCTCTGTTCCGCTACTAATAAGTGTACCCTTTATAATAATGGCCGAATTGCTTGCAACATTAATACGTACACCCGGTTGTAAAAATAATGTATCGCCAATATTTACAATTATATCGCAACCTATTGTATAAGTTTTGCCAGAGAGCATAGTACCTTTTATTGCTCCACAAAGAGGTGCAGCGTCACTGATAGGTTGTGCAATTAAAATAGGCGCTTTGTAAATATTTACTTTTTCTTCTGCAAGTTTTTTACAGCCATTCAATAATATTAAACCAGTAATTACAAGTATTAAATTAGAAAGTATTTTTTTCATTGTATATTTTATTTCTTAAAATTTATATCTGAAACCTGCAAGGAAAGTGATCTTATAAATATCATTTTGAACCAATATTTTATTGGCATTATCCTGTTGTGGAAGAATATCTTTTCCGGATTGGAAAGTATTGGTTTGATTGATATACCATTTAGCCGGAGCATTGGTAAGATTGTTTGCCTTTCCGTAAAAAGAAAAATGTTTTACAATCTTTTTCTCAAAAGAAAAATCCAATTGCGAGTAAGGAGCTTGTATGTAATCAGAATTATAAATTGGCGATACCAATGATATTCTCTGGCCGGTATAAACATAAGCCACTTGAATATCTAACCCTATTTTTTGATTTTTATACAAGAGAGATACATTCCCGATATTATTTGCCTGGCCCTGCAAAGGGCGGGTTTGTTGCTGCACCTTATTTTTCTGGCCATTATCGTAGTAATAATATAATTTATCTGTAGTTACTTTAGATTTAGTGTAGGTATAATTAGCAGATATACCAAAGGGGCCAAAATATTTGGTGAGCACCAATTCTACTCCATAGTTTGTGGCATTGCCCGAGGGATTTTGTGGCTTTATTTGTTGTGAACTTGGCCCACCAGCGCTAACCACATATAACTCTATAGGATTCTGAATATTTTTATAAAATGCGCCAATCAAAATCTGGTCAGCTGCACCAGGAAAAAATTCATACCTCAGATCAATATTATCAGCAGTACTATGTTTTATGTAAGGATTTCCCTTGATGTTGAAATTTTCATCAATCTCTTCCTGAGGTACTATTTCAAAAAAGCTAGGACGGCTTAATGATTTAAAATACGACAAACGCAAATTCTGTTTTTCTGATAAAGCATACTTAAAATGAAGGCTTGGCAATACATCTGTGTATTTGATAGTCCCCTCTTTTGCATCCACGCTTGCAGGTAATACGGTAGTATATTTCTGTTGTGTATTTTCTATCCTGGCGCCACCTACAATTTGTAATTTATCTGTTGCCATTATTTTTGCTTCTGCATAGCCGGCAGAAATATTTTCTGTAAAATGATAATTATTATAAGTAATTGCAGTTACATTTCCTTTGCCCTGATCAGGTTTAAAAAAATATTGGGCAGACTGCAGATCAGTAAAAGTTTGTGGTGCGCCACCTGTCAATACGGGATCTAATGTATAACGGTTATCATAATTATCTCTTGATTTATGACGAACCAATCCACCGAACGAAAAAACTACATCCTTATTTAAAATTTGGGGAGCGTAAGTAAAATTCAAATATCCTGATATATCCTGGTCTTTATTGTGCGACCAGCTACGATTCATTTTTTGAGTTATATATTGTGTTTCTGTTACATGGCCGGAGGCAGGGTCGGTATATACACTATGATCAACAGCATACTCTGCCATATCCGGTATTGCAAATTTTGCAACTGAATAAACAGCACTCCAGTTTAATTTAAACAGGTTACTTAGTTGATGATTGCCCTGTAAAGTTGAATTATAAATACTTTGTTGCTGCCATCTGCTTCTGTTGGTAATTTGCACATTGCCAGACCCGGGGCCTGTTCTTTGAATTGCTAAAACTGAATCGACAGCATACCTCGATTGATATTCATTCATCTTTAGATAAAGATTGTATAGCGAAATCTTGTTCTTGCTATTGAATATGTAATCTATTTTATTTTGCAGACCTAATCGGCTGGTTTGTGTTGAGTATTGCCTGATATAAATATCACTGAATACAGGTATGTTATCATGACCCGGATTTGTTGTAGGCTGTGCATTCGGTAAAAAGAAATCTGAGTTAGATCCCCGGTAAATATTCTGATAACTGGAACTAAGAAGTACACCCAATTTACCTTTTAAAAACCGGTCGCCAATTGTTATACCAAGAGTGCTGTTAACCGGATTTGACTTGTTTTTAAATAATAGATTATTTTTTGGAAAGTCTGTAGCAGGATCTGCTGAATAACTATTACCATTGATTTCAGCAGGAGATTGTTTGTTAATGGAAGAAGTGCTGAAACTACTAAAAGGTCTTTCTCCGGAAAACAAAGTAGAAAACCCACCAGCCACATTTGCATGCAATAAAAATTTATCGGGAGCGCTTTTCATTACAACATTCATAGTACCACCAATAGCATCTCCTTCCATATCCGGGGTAAGGGATTTGATTACTTCAAGCCTTTCTAATAAGTCAGTTGCAAAAATATCTAATGGAACATAACGGTATTTATTATCCGGGCTGGGAATTTTAATACCATTTACCAATGTATTATTATACCGCTGATCCATACCACGTATTATTGCATAGCGCCCTTCGCCACTGTTTGTCCGTTGAATGGTGACACCACTCATTCTTTGCATCGCATTCGCTACTGTAAGGTCCGGTAGTAATTCAATTGTTTTTTGGGATAAAATATTTTGAACGATATCCGCATTTTTTTCTAAGTGTCTCGCTGATTGATCATCTGTTTTACTGAATGAACTTACGGTTACGGCTGCAAGCTCTTTTAGTTCCTTTTTTAATTCAAAGTTTATGTCTAAAGCATGGCCCGATTGAGAAACAGAGACTGGATGAGTATCACTGCTGTAACCAACATTATTAATTTCTATCTCATACACTCCGGGCTTTACATTTTTAAAGATAAAAGATCCATCAAGCCTTACTAAAGTTTTTACATCAGACCCTTTTATTAAAACAGTAGCACCAATTAATGGCTCACCAGAAACTGCGTCTATTGCTTTACCCTTTATAGTTTGTGCGTAAGATATTGAGCTTGTAAAAATTAAGAAAACAAATAGGTAAAAAAAATGTTTTTGGAGAAATGATTTATTGATCATAAGAAGTAGTTGTATAATTAGACCGCAAATGTGGACTACGAATATGACCTTAATGTTAATTATTACTAAATAACAATTTGGTAATAATGACGGAATAGTGTTTACCAGATTGTGATAAATCGAAAGCGCATTTTCGGACTAAAGATTACCTGTGCTTATAAAAAATGAATACTCATTATTATATCCTCCGCTGCCACAATTGTAACCAATAGCGTGGAGCTAATTCCAAAACTTAACATTGCCAGTATTAACTTATCGCTAATTTTGTAAAAAATATTAAACATGGCAAAAAAAGATGTGATAAAAAAAGAGTTAAAAACGGCAATGAAACAACAAGTTGAAAAAAAACTAGCGTCTTTATTGATTAAGCTTGATCCGGAAATGGAAGAAAAAAAAATCAGGAAAAAAATTAAACTCTCAGAAAAGATTTTGTTGAAAGGTATTAAAACAAAAAAAACAGTTGCCGCAATAAAAAAGCAAGTGAAAAAAGATGATGCTGCTGATTGATCTGAAAATAAATTTAATTATGTAAAGCCGGAATATCTTTCCGGTTTTATTATATCAGAACCCTGACAGGAATTCTTTATACCAATATCCCGATGATTTGATGATCCTTTTCTGCGTCTCAAAATCAACATGTACTAAACCAAATTTAGGATAGTAGCCTTCTGCCCATTCAAAATTATCCAACAGTGTCCAGACGAAATAACCATTGACATTTACGCCTTCTTTTTTTGCACGTAACAGTTGTAAAATATTTTCCCGTAGATAAAGCATTCGCCTTTGATCATCTACTTTTCCACCAACTACTTGATCATTGAAGGCTGCGCCATTTTCAGTAACGATGATATTCCTGATATTTTTATACCCACTAAATTTCTTCAGGATATAATACATCGACTCAGGATACACTTCCCAGTTCATTAACGTGGTTTCTACATTTCTTTTATTTGCCTTTACGATCCTGGCTTTTACAAAAGGCATAAAAGCACTATGCTTCACAAGCTCACGGGTATAGTTCTGAACCCCTATAAAATCCATATCAAAAGCCAGCTTCGCTTCATCACCTTGCTTTACGAATTGTTCTATGCTTCTTAATATTTTAAGATCATCCATAGGATAACCCATCCCAAGTAAAGGTTCAATAAACAAACGATTTAATAATACATCTGCTTTTTTTGCAGCGGCAATATCTTTATCTATACAACGGTATGGCTCTACATGCGAGCAGGAAAAAGTGGTACCGATATTTGGGCCATTCAGTTCCCTGAGCATCCTTCCGCCTTCAGCCTGGCAAAGTGCTGCATGATGCACAGCTGCTAAAAAATTCTTTAATCCTTTTTTACCCGGCGCATGTACGCCAAAAAAATATCCGGCACCGGTAAATACCATGGGTTCATTTAGTACGATCCAGTTCTTTACACGATCGCCAAAATATTTAATGCATTGTTCTACATAATAACTGAACCATCCAATAATATCTCTGTTCGTCCAGCCGCCTTCCTGATGCAATGCATAAGGAAGATCCCAGTGGTATAATGTTATCCATGGCTCAATACCTAATTCCAGCGAATGATCTATTAAACGATTATAGAAATCAATACCCTTCAGGTTTACCCTACCGGTTCCTTCAGGAAGTATCCGGCTCCATGAAATTGAAAAACGATGGTTGGGAATATTCAGTTCTTTTATGATGCGGTTATCATCCTCATAGCGGTTATAAAAATCGCAGGTTGAATTGGCATGTTGACCCTTAAATATGCGGCCCCGTTTCTTTACAAATTCGTCCCAGACAGATGGCCCTTTTCCATGAATGTTATGTGCCCCTTCAATCTGGTATGCCGCTGTAGAAACACCCCACTTAAAATCGTCGCCAAAATCATTTCTGGAAAAAGACATTAAGGTCTTGAAATTTGATGAATGATCTTACCAAACTGGAGCTTCCTGAATTTTTTTAATGAATAAGGACTTTCACCTAAAAAAACTTCCTGCTTTTCTTTGTCAGCCTGTTGTTGTTTATCGAAAATAGTATCGATGATCTTATTTGTTATATCAGGGTATTGAACCGCAAGTACCGGTGAAAGATCGACCCAGTTCCTGATCTTTTCAATATGCTTTTTCTTCAGAGTCTTTATAACCGGTATGCCCATTTTCTTTAATGCGGCTGCATTGCATTGCTGTTCGTACTGTCCCTTCATGGGGATGGCAAGTAATTTCTTTTCGAGAAAGATGGCCTCCGCAGGTGTTTCAAAACCTGCGCCGCAAAGTATTCCGGTACAACTCACCAGGCTCTCAATAAAAGCATCGTTGTTGATCGGGGTTATTTTTATATTCTTTTCCGTATAAGCTTTTTTGGTATGTTTTGAAAATACCTGCCATTGAATATTATCAACGTGGCTGAGTATTTTAATAATTCTTTTATCTGCATAGGCTGGTAAATAAACAGTGTAATGGCCTTTGTCTGTTGGCTTCGCAAGCCTTACCTGTGAGCGTATAACCGGGGTAAAAATATTTTGATCGTATGGCTCAAAATGAAAACCATACTGCTCGGTAACAGGTGCGTAATTTTTTAAAACAGCATTACCAACAAGGTCCTTTCGTTTTGGTTTAGGTGATCTTTTATTTATTACAGCCGCCTGGTGGCTTAGCCCAATGCATGTTTTCATTTTTAATTTACAGGCCCATGCACTTACCGGTTCAAAATCATTTATTACAATATCATATTCATCAACAGGGAGGCTTTTAATTTCTTCATACAATCTTTTCAGATTGCCTTTTTTATAAGTAGCCAACAGGTCTATACCGCCATTTTTTCCAAATACAAAACTTAAGCCTTTAAAAGTATATTTCACCGGGTAAGGAAGATCAACTTCTGCTTCTGTTCCGCTAACAAGTATATCAACATCACCCTTCAACATTAATGCAGGGATGATATCCCTTGCCCGGGTAAGGTGGCCGTTTCCGGTGCCCTGTATGGCATATAATATTTTCATGAAGCGTGGAGTTTGTTGAATTCAGTTAACATAGATTGGAACAGTTCTTTACTACTTGGGTCTTCTTCTTCAATATGCTTTGGATCATGCATGGTCGTTTCATCAAATTTATAAATGCTCCATTTACCATCTGTGTATTCAAGTGAAGTAAGATTCTCTATCCAGTCTCCGGAATTCAAATACAAAACAGAGCCTTGTTCATTTTGTATTTCTCTTATTTCGGGTTGATGAATATGTCCGCAAACAACATAATCGTATTTATTATGAATGGCAATATCTGAAGCGGTCTTCTCAAAACTGTTGATGAATTTTACTGCCGACTTCACACTATTCTTTATTTTTTTGGAGAAGGAAAGTTTTTCTTTTTTTAAAATATTTACCGAAATAAAATTTACAAAACGATTAATAAGGATAAGTAGGTCATAACCAACTGCACCTGATTTTGCAAGCCATTTAGAATGTTGCATGGTAACATCAAATACATCACCATGAAAGAACCACGCAGTTTTATCATCTGCCAACGGCAGTAATAATTTATCAACGATGCTGAAGGAACCCATTTTAAAACCAGAGAACTTTCGAAGCATTTCATCATGATTGCCGGTGATGTAATAGATCTTCACCTTTCGGGTCATCCAGTTCATCAGGTGCTTCACCACTTTCATGTGGCTTTTTGGCCAGTATCTTTTACTGAATTGCCAGATATCAATGATATCTCCGTTGAGAATAACTGTTTTTGGTTTTATACTTTTCAGGTAGATAAATAATTCTTTTGCATGACAGCCATAAGTGCCCAAATGAACATCGGATATTACAACAATATCGACAGGCCGTTTCTTTTGCTTCACAGTTATTGTACTTTGAAGAATTTTAGAGGAGAATAAAATGCTGCAAGTCGGTGGAGAAATAATCTTACAATAATGTCGGTGATAAAGAAGGATATTTTTTTCATGCGTAACAGTTTTTTTGTGACCAACTTCGCATTCAAACCAGTAATAAATCGCTTCATTAACTGTTTATGCTACGTAAAGAAAAACATACTATATTAATAAAATATTACCCGAATATTATGTGAAGGTTATGTATGCGTGGGAATTGCCACAAAAGTTCTCTAAAAACAGAGACCTGAGACGTTTACCAAAAATCTAATCTCTATTTTATTTTCATAATTTTGTCCCATGAGCAAAAGCATGGGCAGAGGACGGCCGGAATTAAACACAATAGACAAACCAACTCTTAAAGAAAAGTTTGCCGCATTAAAAGACTTGCCAAAGTTTTTCAAATTAGTTTGGCAAACCAATCATTATTACACTATCCTCAGTATTGCACTTAGGTTACTACGTTCTGCCATTCCCGTTAGTATATTGTATGTCGGCAAACTGATCATTGATGAAGTTATCCATTTAAGCAACAGCGGTAACCTGCCACACGATCATTTATGGAAACTGATAGCTGCAGAATTTGCACTGGCGATTGTTTCTGATGCACTGTCAAGAGCCACAGCACTTACTGACAGCCTATTGGGTGATCGCTTCTCTAATTATACTTCTATCCGCATTATGGAACATGCGGCCACGCTGGACCTGGACCAGTTTGAAGATTCTGAATTTTATGATAAACTGGAAAGAGCCCGGCAGCAAACCGTTGGCCGGACAGTATTACTATCACAGGTATTAACGCAGGTACAGGACATGATCTCCATGGTCTTTTTAGCCATCGGGTTAATGGCTTTTAACCCCTGGTTAATATTGCTTTTATTAGTTGCCATCGTGCCTGCTTTTTTAGGCGAGTCTTATTTTAACGACCGCACGTATGCACTTACAAGAGGACAAACACCCGAACGCCGGGAACTCGATTACATGCGCTACCTGGGTGCCAGCGATGAAACTGCCAAAGAAATAAAACTCTTTAATCTCTCGGGCTTTTTGGTAAACCGTTTTAAAACACTGAGCGATAAATTTTATGATGACAACCGCAAGCTCTCTGTAAAAAGAGCCAGTTGGGGAACTGTGTTTGCGTTGCTGGGCAGCATCGGTTATTATGCCGCCTACATTGTTATGATCGTAAAAACAGTTGATGGCGCATTAACGATTGGTACGCTTACTTTTTTGGCGGGTTCCTTCCGGCAGTTACGCAGCCTGTTGGAAAATATTTTATCAAGATTTACTTCTGTAGCGCAGGGCGCTATTTATCTGCGTGATTTCTTTGATTTTTTTGAGATAAAGCCAAAGATATTTACGGCGGTAAGGCCGAAGCAATTCCCTAACCCGATAACAGAAGGATTTGTTTTTGAAAATGTTGGTTTTAAATATCATAACACCGACCGCTGGGCAAACCGCTACTTAAGTTTCACTTTGCATGCCGGAGAAAAGCTGGCTTTGGTTGGGGAGAATGGTGCTGGCAAAACGACATTGGTAAAGTTACTGTCACGCCTATACGACCCTACTGAAGGACGTATTTTATTGGATGGGTTTGACCTGAAAGAATATGATCTTTCAGAACTGAGAAAAAACATAGGTATCATTTTCCAGGATTATTTAAAATACCAAATGAGCCTGGCACAAAATATTGCCGTAGGAAATATTGATGAACTGGAAAACAGGGAGCTGATTGAAAAAGCAGCAGAGAAAAGTTTAGCCAGTTCTTTAGTAGAGAGATTGCCTTTACGTTATGACCAGGCTCTGGGCCGCCGCTTTAATAATGGTGTAGAGCTTAGTGGCGGCGAGTGGCAAAAAGTAGCGCTGGCAAGGGCTTACATGAAAGAAGCACAATTGCTGATATTGGATGAACCAACGAGTGCTTTAGATGCCCGTGCAGAATATGAGGTATTCAACCGCTTTGCAGAATTGACAAAAGGAAAATCTGCTGTATTAATTTCTCATCGTTTTTCTACGGTGCGTATGGCAAACAGGATTTTAGTTTTAGAAAAAGGCGAACTGCTTGAAATAGGTACTCATGAAGAACTGCTAGCATTGAATGGCCGCTATGCGGAATTATTTTTATTGCAGGCACAGGGGTATAAATAAATTATGATGTAGGATTTATGATTTATGAAGTGTCTTAAATGCTTCTTATTTTTTACAGATCACCTGCTTACCATCATACACAATTGTTTTATCCAATTTTTTACTTTCTGCTTCTCCATTGCCGTGTGCACTATCTACAAAAACAATATGGAAAGTACGGCTTTGCAACATGCCGGTGAAAGCTCCTTTACGATCACCGATCTTGAGTGTTTGCAAACTATCATTCCAGGTAAAAGGAATATTGCTGTAAGCACCTTTCTCATAATTGTAGTTTTCATTCTCATCCTCATAAAGATTGAGTGAGCCATTATCGCCGGTATAAATGCGGAGCTCAATCGGGTCTGCAGGTTTTTCTGCAACGTACTGCAACTCAGGGCCGAATGGAATGATTGCGCCAGCCTTAATGTACAATGGCATAATATCAAAAGGCGCAGCAGCAGTAATTGTTTGCCCAGCAGGTAAAAATTTGCCGGTCCAGAAGTCGTACCAACCTTTACTTTTTGGTAAATAAACCTGCCTGTTTACAGCACCTGGGCTTGTAACAGGATTTACTAAAATGGAAGGCCCGAACATAAACTGATCTTTTATATTCCAGGTATTTTTATCTGTTAAAAAATCCATTATCAGGGGCCGCATAATCGTATAATCATTATGACTTACCATACCATTCAATGTATAGATATAAGGCATCAAACGATAACGGAGCTGATCAAATTTTAATTGTGTTTTGTAGGCGATACCATTCTTATCACCAAAGAACCAGATCTCTCTTGGCGTGCTGGAACCATGCACTCTAAACACCGGGCAGAAGGCTCCGAATTGGTACCACCGGGTAAATAATTCACGGTAAGCCGGGTTTGTATTTCCGCCGGTATTTTTTACCCAGAAGCCGCCGATATCCGTTGTCCAAAATGGCATACCTGAAACTGCTATCCCTAACCCTGCCGGTATAGATGCTTTTAATACACCCCACTCGCCGGAGATATCTCCCGACCAAATAATGGAAGCATTTTTTTGCTCACCGGCAAATGCAGAACGGGTAAGAATACAAACTCTTTTTGATGGATCAGTTTCCCGTTGGCCTTCATAAATACCGGTGGTATGCATCAGCGGGTAGGCGTTCAGGTTATATACACCCGGACCATTGAAAGTTGGATTCATGTACCGTGCCATCAATGCGGGTGTCGGGCCAAAGTCCGGCAGTTCCGGTTCAGAAGCATCGAGCCACCAGCCATCTATTCCTTTGCTAAAAAGATGTTGATTGATCTGTTTCCAATAAAGCTTCCTGGCACCGGGATTGAAAGCATCATAATATGTGTATTGATTTTTTAAAAAATCACGAACAGAATCTTTTAAAGGCTGCTGGTATAAAAATCCTTGCTCATTTAATTTTGTAAAATTGGTAGAGTTAGTATAAAATTTACCCCATACAGAAATAACCAATTTTGTATGCAGCTCATTGTGCAATGTATCCATCATTCCTTCCGGATCGGGGTAACGGCTGGAGTCAAAAATTTCGGAACCCCATTTATTTTCTGCCCAATACTGCCAGTCCTGCACCAATACATCCATCGGAACTTTCCTGGTACGGAATTCTTTTGCAATGTTCAACACTTCTTCCTGTGATTTATAGCGCTCCCGGCTTTGCCAAAAACCCAAGGCCCATTTTGGTAACATCGTTGCTTTGCCGGTAAGGGTGCGATAGCCGGAAATAATTTCATCCATATTGTTTCCTGCAGTTACAAAATAATTTATTTCGTCTGCTGCCTGGCTCCATAATGAAATAGTTTCTTTATCGCTTTGCGGTTGACGCCATAACAGTTTAAACGAATTGCTGCCCGCATACCTGCTCCATTCTACTACAATTTTATATTTTTTTCCTTTCTCAAGAGAGAGGCTGCCCATATCCCTGGCATTTGCATAAGGCGCCCAGTTGTCAATAATTAAACTATCATTTACCCAGCATTTAAAAGTACCGTCTGCATAACTGTAAAAACAATATTCACCGGTTTTATCTGCCAACAGGGAGCCGGTAAATTTTGCTGCATTTACCATGGTGTCTTTTTTTGCTACCGCAATAGAATTACTGTTGGTTTTACTACCTGTTATTATTTCTTTAAAAGAACTGTCTTTGTACAACTGCATTGATAAACTGCCCTGCGTTCCGTTGTTATCAAACATTTGCGCTGCTGACATAGCATGAATAGAATCTGGATGACCAAAGGTTGTATAAGATAAATTATTCCACAATAAACCATAACCATTGGTAGAAACAAAAAAGGGAATGTACACTTCCATGTTATGCTGAAAGAAATCAAGATCATATCCTTTTATATTCAGCAAACGATCCTGGTGTTGACCTAAACCATAAATAGCTTCATCCGGCGTAGCCTGAAACTGCTGGGAAATAGTATTGGTTTTAAATCCATCAAATGTGATCGGTGTAATTGTTTTAGCAGTATCTCCTTTTTCTTTAAACAGCGGTTGTCCTTTGTCGTTATAAAAGGCAACGGAACCTGTAAGACGATTAACGATCGCTTTTAATTTAGCGGTAGCGATGGTTACTGTATTGGCTGAGTCATGTACTTCAAAAGGAATATCCGGCCATTTTTTATCTTCAATGATCAAACTTTTTTTGGTAGAAAAATTATTTGCCAGCGTATACCTTACCTGCATGATGGCTGTATCAATTATGCTGATGCAAAGTTTTGCTTTACCGATAGTAAAGTTGACATTATTGCCATTTTTAGTAAAGCTGTTTGCTGCTTTTTGTGTACAGCCTGCAAACAATAAAAACAGTATTGCAATAATAGAAACAGAATGCAGCAGGCGCATGATTTTGAGAAGTTTAATATTCTATTAAAATATAAATTGCGGAGATAAGGCTTACAGTAAATGATCAATGCATCTTCAATAATTGCCCAGCATGATCTAATGTCTGCGGACGATCATACATTTCTTTTACCTGTTGCCTACTGTTATTGTCAATGATGAAATTTGTCCATACCAAAAACCAACTCCATTTGGGCTGGGCTTTCAGCACTGCCTCTGAGGGCAATTCGCCACACTCTGTAAGTGCGATCAGTTTACCTTTTGCCAGGCTGAGCAATTCATTGTAATCTTTCTGCTCATAATCTAAATGATATACATCGGAGCCGAGTATATCAACATAATTATTGCCGGGATAAAAATCTTTATACGCATAAGCTTCATCGCCGGGGATATCTCTTGGACCATTGGCGCCCCATACCCATATAAGATTATTGAGATGAAAATGATTTACATAACGGTCATACATCATCTTCCATAATTTCTGAATGCCATCTTTGCCCGGTTTATCGCCCCACCAAAACCATACACCATTCATTTCATGATAAGGCCGCCACAATACGGGTACACGTGCATCGTTCAATTGCTTCAAATAACCTGCCATTACATCTATCTGCGCCAGCCAGCGTTTATACAGCACCGTGCCAGGGGTGGTAATATCTTTCCATTGGGCTGCTGTAACTTTTCCCTGTATACTTTCTTTCCAGCCAAAAGGTGCATCATCTGTGGGCCGGCCCTGGTGCCACATTAAAGTGATGAGATACCCTTCTTTATTTTTTTTAATAGACTCATCTACGATTGCCTGACCATTGTCTTGTGTACCGTTCCAGATAAAATCTGTACTCCATACAGCAGGGTATTTTCCCGTGATGGCTTTCACACTATCACTGTACTGATTCATGTTCTCGTTAAAATTATGCTCACCGCTTAAAATATATTTTCCATTGATGCTGTAGAGATAACTTAATAATTGCCGGGCTTCCGGCGTGCTGTTTTTATTTATGGGTGTAAAAGTTTGCGCAGCTGCATTATTTAAAAGGGTAAATAACAAAAATACTATTATTATATTTTTCATGCTGATGGTTTTACAATCGACCTGATAGTCATCAAGTACAATGTAAATAATTCAATCCGTATGTTAAAAAATATTGTAACTTTTGCTAAAAGAATATTTGTAAATGATAAAAGTTTATAGCTATTGTAAATTTTGTAAGTGTATACCAATGATCAGAAATACTTTTTTATTTATACATTTAGTATAGTAATTGATCCAACTGTTTAATTTTTAATCCTTAAACTTTCAAAATGAAACTCAGAGACCTGTTCAGCATTATCGTTAAAATATTCGGACTATGGTTTATAAAAGATATACTCCTAAGTATAGCTTATTTTATTTCGCCATTGGTAACAATGATCACAGATAGAGATTCAACGGAATGGGGATACTTAATAATTTCTTTGATAATTTTAGGCCTTTATTTTCCCATAGCATATACATTGCTTTTTAAAACATCCTATGTAGTAGATCTTTTAAAATTAGACCCTGATTTCATGGAAGAAAAATTAACCTTCCAGGTTTCTACAAGAAATGTTGTTAGCATAGCATTGATATTGTTATGTGGGCTTATCCTCATTGATGAAATACCAAATTTTATAAAATATATTTATAATTATTACCAGTTATCGCAGATAAGATTTACCACAGAAAAACCCGAAACTGCCAATATTATAATATCTGTAGTAAAAATAGTGATCGCCTTTTTGCTGATAGGAGAAAGAGAAAAAATTGTTCAACTTATTTTAAAAGAAAAAACGGAGACTATAGATGAAGAGGAGACGGAAGGCCAATAAAAATATCAACTCCCTCGCTTTGTACACAAAACTTTAGAGAAAACGTTACCTGGAAGTTAATTTCAGGCGAAAAGGTTTTACACATCGTTTTCCAATTTCTTTTTCAATATCTCAAACTCCAGTTTTTTTGTTTTATAAATGTTGTGTTCCCATTTTGATGCATAAGTGGTCAACGCAAAGAATATGAATACGACAGCAATTATCCAAACTGGTTTGCCACTTTGCCAAAGGCCAAGAAGTGTAAGCAAGCCAATCGGCAGAATGCTCAAGCGGCCAAGCTGGGAAAGGCGAACCTGGTAAGTAGCTATATAAATTGCATAGTTAAGATCACCATGCATAGACCGGTCAAACTGTTTATCTTTCTTTAATCTGCGGATACGACTGAATAATAAATACCAGGAAACCCCCAGCATCCATGCAGCAAGCACATACATAAATATATTTCCATTGTGCCCGGATAAATTCATTTGAAAAACAAAATATCCGGCTGCCATATTTACGATGATCAACAGCAGCTCACTGGTATTGGTAATATGATAAGCCTGTTTCTTTTTAGCAAGGATGCGGTTGTGCAAAGCCTTTTCATTGACAGCCCAAAGAAGCTCATTGTTCTGTGAATCCCACACCTGTTTTAATTCATCAAATTCCATGATAGTTTATTTTTTTGATTTTGAAATAAGTTGTTTTTTTATCCGGTTGATCTTGACCCCAACATTAGATTCAGAAATACCCAATATTTCAGCCATCTCTTTATAACTAAAATTATCCAGCATCAATAAAGTAACAGAGCGGTCAATTTCATCCAGTTTATAAATTTCTTCGTAAAGCCACGCTAACCTTTCATCCATGGGCAGCCGGTTTTCCTGCAACACATGCTCCACCTTATCAAGCGTTTCGGGTGGTGGATGCTTTCGTTCTTTTCTTATCCATTTAATAGCAGTGTTCAGCGATATCCGGTACACCCATGTTGTTACTGAAGACTCCTGCCTGAAGTTTGGGATAGAATTCCATACCTGTATGCTTATCTCCTGGAAAAGATCATCCTGACCATCTGTAGTAAACGCATAAGCTCTTACCACTTTAAAAATAACCGCCTGGCACTGAGCAAGCCAGGTCTCAAAAATTTGCTGTTGTTCTTTTTCTCTCACGAGTGTGTGATTGTTTACCCTGTTAGTACCATTAAAATACCGGATTATTACAAAGAGTGGAGAAATAATTTAAAACGCTTTTCTTAGAAGTGAGTAATTCTGCTTTGACAATACAAAAGCTTAAAGGCTATAAATATTTCAACAAATAAAATTATGCCTAAATTATTTTTAGAAATTAAGTTTAGATGAAGGGGTACGGTGAGATTATTTATGGATATTGGTAAAGAATATTTTATTATTTACTTTTCAAAGCTTCGCAGATCTTTTTCATCTGGTGCAAATGGCGCTGTGTATGAAATAAGGTAAAATAAGTGATCTCCAATTTTGTAACCGGGCCAAAGGGCAGCCCTTCAACAAGAATATTTAAATCAGCCATTCCGGTATTCTCATCAAATTGTCTGTAGGAGTCATTTATTTTACCAATGACCGGCTGTTTTTCAAAAATACCAGGCTCCGGGATGATAAATTCAGGAGATTGAAGTTTATGTGAAAAATCTAAAAATATTTTTTTTAGTTCTTCTACTCTTTCACCAGGATCTCTTTCGGTTTGCTTTCCATCCATTTGCATCGCATTAGCCATTGCATCGATCGATTTTGCAACATGGATCAATAACTGAGGTGCTGTCCAGCTACCTTCATACGGTATCGTATTTACTTTGTTTTCATCAACAGCAGACATTAAATCAGTGATCTGTTTTACAGCATCAGCAATTGATGATAAAATTTCTTTCTTGTCAAACGTTTGAGTTTCCATATAATTATTTTAAGGTTTTTAAAAATACTTTTAGCATGATTGCTGACACCTGCATTGCTGCTTTAATATACTGCCCAAATTTAATAACAAAATTTAATAATCAAATTAAGCGAATGGTTAAGACTTTATATCTCTTATCAACTTTTCTAACAAAGGTCGATGTAAATTTTTATCATCAACAGCTATTAATTGCTTTGACATAAAAACAAGTTCATCCTGGATGTATTGATCCTTTTTTCCGTAATTCCAGATTGGGATAAAGCATTTTTCGAACATATCACTGAAGGATGAAGTGGGTATGAATATTCGGGGTTCATTTTTTTCATTACGGATAATGGAAGGGAGTTTATGATGCAACCTGTAAGCAAAAAGATCAGATAAAGCATGCAGACTAATTACTGCCGTTGCCGGATCATTAATACCGGGACTTAAAGCTTTAATGGCAACTTCAGCAAGCTGGTTAAATCCATAATCTGCATTATTGTCTATAGGTTGTCCCTTAAAGAAATCTGTAGCAGATAAAAGTTCCTTGCAGAATGATTCCTCCATTTTTTCATTACTGTACACTTTCATAAAAACAGTGCCCTTTATTAAATAAGTGGCCTGCTTATAAAGAAAGTTTACGAAGAGATTTTTTTCTGTGGCTAACCTGAGTATTCTTCTTTGATTGAACCCCTGGAAATAATTAGATTCATTCATTTTTATTTCTATAAATGGCAAATTGCTCCAGGATATGGTTTCTTCTTTTTCCTGTTCAAACTTTTTTTCCATTACAGCAAGTGTTTGTTGCTGTACCCTGTGAATAACAGTTTCATATTTTACCGTTTGCGTTACATAATCCAGGAAATAAATAAAAAGAAAAATATCAATTACGGTAAGAAGAATAAGTAAATATATACTTAATGCCGGCACATAAACACCACTATTTATGTCCCGTATAGTACTCAATAAAAAAAGTGCGTAAACAATGGTGCCGATATAAAAGCCAAGAATAACTTGCTGAAAACGATTCTCAATCATGCTGCTGAGCACCCTGTTACTCATTTGAGAAGCGGCCTGGTTTAGTACGATCATTACCAAAGAAAAACTAAAAACAGTGAGAGAGATCAATGCCCCGGCAACAGTAGATACAATGGACCTTGCGGTGCTTGCATCTTTTAAACTAAGCCAGCTAAGACTACC
>JBDSIB010000120.1:0-12261 GCA_039918155.1 Ferruginibacter sp. | reverse complement strand
TGAAGCAGCACCCTGTCTTTAAACTCAATAGAGCTGATGGCAGCAGCAATATCATCCATCATAGCTTTGCCGGGCGTTGATTGTAAGCGAACAGCTGCTGAGTCATAGCCATAAATACGGCGGGTTTCTACAACAAATCGAGAGTATGCAATTTTTTTATTTAATAAAGAAAGCAGCCGGCTTCGCTCTTCAGATTTTGTGGAATCCCTCAACTGTAATTGTGCCAATATGGTAGTATCTCTTCTTATCCGGCTTAGGCCTTCATTGTAAGTATCTAAAAATCTCTCATCCCCTGAGATTGTAAATCCCCGCTGACCTGTTTCAATAGATTGAATATCAACAAGAATATTTTCCAAACGAAGTAATACATCCAAAGCAGATTTCACATTACGGCTTTCACTTTCTGCCTTATTCATATTAGAATAAGTGGCTAGTAAAAAAATAGCGATGAAAGCAAAAGCAGTAATAAAAGCCACACGGATTTTATTAATTGCAATTTTATTTTTAAGCACCTGTAGCATACATAATTTATAGAAACATAAATTAGTGAATATTTTTATTTAATTACTAAAAAAAACCTCCTATTATTCCCCAAAAACTGATAACACTTAACTTTTTAAAATAAATGAGGTAATATTGTACGTTTTCCAATTATCCCTTTAGTTGCTAACCTTTATTGGCCTAAAGTTAAAAGAATCAGATGTCCAAAATATATCCATTTCTAAACATTCTATTTGCTGTCGGAAGCAAAAATAATAATTTGTTTTTTTCAGAACTATTAATGAAGAGTAAGCTTGCAGCTGAACTGGAAACGTTTTCTACAGAAACTCATATTTTACAACAGCTTAAGAGTCATACAACTGGTCTACTGGTTATTTCACCTGATTTTAAAAAAGGTATGCCCGGCCCTTTTTTATTAAGAATAAAAGAACTTTATCCTTCATTACCAGTCATATTGTTGGTATGTAAAAAAAATAAAATAATTGCTGCGGATAAAAAATTAGCAGATGATATATTAAACGAAGAAGAACTTACGCCAGCGTTACTAAAGAAAAGCATCTCTTATGTAATTGACACCCTAAAAAATAAGCTGGAGTTAGAAGAAGCCATTGAACGAAATGAACTGCTTACAAAAGCTACCAATAATATTGTTTGGGATTGGAATGTAAACAAGCGTTTTGCTTATTGGATGGGAAATGGTCTTAGAGAAATCTTAGGTTACTCAAAATCTAAAATGATTATAGATACTGATTTTTGGGAAAAAAACCTACACCCGGAAGATAAAGACAGAGTAGTAAATACGCTTGATAATATTTTTAAAAAAGCCAGGGTAAATAATTGGGAAGACGAATATCGATTTAAACATAAAAATGGAAATTACGTCTACATCTATGATCGTGGTTTTATAATTTATAAAAATGCAAAGCCGGTACGCATGATTGGTACTATGGAAGACATTACAGAAAAAAAATTAAATGAAGCTTCTAAAAAAGTAATGGAAGCAAATTATAAGAATCTTTTTGATAAGAACCCGCTGGCAACTTTTATATGGAGCACAAAAAACTTTAAGATACTTGAAGTAAATGAAACTGCATTAGAAGAGTACGGGTATTCAAAAAATGAATTTTTGAATTTGGAGGTTTTTGACTTGCGGCCAGCGGAAGAAGTTGAGAGGTTTAAAAAGATTGCATTAAAAGCTATTGCAGAAAAAATTAGAACTCATGATTATGTCATGATTCATAAAAATAAAAAGGGGGAACAAATGCTTATGCAGGTGTCTTCTTATAAAATAAATTATAAAGGAGAACATGCGATAATTGCACTTGCAAAAAATATTACAGAAAAAGTTTCCTTATTTAAAAAACTGGAAAACGAAAGAAGCTTAAAAGGTAAACAAATAGCCGAAGCAGTTGTAATCGCTCAGGAAAAAGAACGTTCAGAAATCGGCAAAGAGTTACATGATAATGTGAACCAGCTTTTGAGCGCAAGCAGACTTTATATAGAGGCTGCAAAAAATGAAAGAAAAGACGTTAATGCTTTACTTACCCAGGCATCAGAATATGTAATGACAGCTATAGAGGAGATCAGAATATTATCTAAAGTGCTTAATACACCGTTGATAAATGAAATAGGGCTTTTAGAAACGGTGGAAAATATGGCAGACGATTTAATGATAGTAAATAGAATAAAGATTGTAGTAGAAAAAACCTCTTTTTATGAAGCATGCCTGCATGAAAATTTTAAGCTTACTCTTTTTAGAATCATTCAGGAACAGGTGACCAATATTCTTAAGCATTCAAAAGCTACAAAAGCTACAATTACCTTTGGCCGTGGCAACATGCACGTTTGTTTAAAAATAGAAGATAATGGAATTGGATTTGATACCACTAAAAAAGGAAAGGGGATTGGTTTAAACAACATCAAAAGCAGAGCCGCTTTGTATAAAGGAGAAATTGATATTTTTTCCCACGAACAACAAGGCACATTGCTTAACTTAAGATTTCCTATAGAGTATTGCGTTGATGAAAATTCTACTGATTAGTTTAAAGATATGGGATGTACTTTTGCCAGGGCATATAGATCTACCAGGTTAGCTACATTTAATTTTTCAAATATCCTGTTTTTCTGAGTACTTATAGTAGAGCTATGCAGTTTCAACAAACTACATATATCAGTAATTGTTTTACCCTGTATCAGGAAGCGCACTATCTCTGATTGCTTTGGAGATAATTTTTCAAATGGGTTATCTGTTGCCCTGTCAAACCTTTCCCAACTAAATACTTCACTCAGTGTTTTACTAATGTATTTTTTATTGCTGAGTACATAACCCACGGCAGTAATTATTTCATTTGCCGGCTCGTCTTTTCTAATATAACCTCTTACTCCCATGCGTAAGAAACGCTTGGCATAAATATTTTCCGCATTCATGCTGAAGATAAGTATCCTTGCATCAGGCTTCATCTGCATTACTTTTTCTACCATTGCAAAACTATCACTCCCCGGAATATTTATATCAAGAATAATTAAATCGTAGTCTTCTGTTTTTATAAGCGAAATAAGCTTCTCCCCTGTTTCTGCTTCTTCAAAAACATATTCTCCAAAATCTTTAGAAAGAAGAATCTTTAATCCGGATCGGATAATACTATGGTCGTCAACAAGTAAGATTTTTTTCATATTTTTTTAAATACTTTCCCAAAGTAAATAATCTGGTAGATTTTTATATAAAACGAATTATTTTACAAAAATATTACTTCCCTGCATTAAATTTGCTGCATTAAGCATTTTAATTCTTCATTAAAAAGTATCTGTTTGAAAAAATTTCTATTGATCGATGATCACGTTATTGTTCGGTCAGCAGTAAGTTTACTGCTAAAGCAAATTTATAAAGACTGCCAGGTAGACGAGGCTAATGACAGTGAAAGTGCTATAGCCAGTCTAAAAGAAAACACTTACGATCTTATTACTTTAGATGTACAAATGCCTGAGACTGATACACTTGGTCTGATGGAGTATTTTAAAATAAAATATCCAAATATTGTTGTGCTCATCTTTTCAATGAGTCCCGAAAACATTTACGCCAAACGCTTTTTGAAAGCTGGGGCAAAGGGATTTCTAAACAAAAATGCTCCTTTAGATGAAATAAAACATGCCGTAGACCTTGTTTTAAATAATAAAAAATATATTAGTAAAACTTTCACTGATCTTCTTGAAAAAGAAAACGAAGAGACTGATAAAAATTTATTTAATATACTTTCAGTAAGAGAATTTGAAATTGCCACTTTGCTTTTAAGTGGCCAAACAATCAGTAAAATTGCCGTTACATTACACTTAGGTGTTTCAACCATTGGTACTCACAAAGGTCGGATCTTTGAAAAATTAAAAGTGACAAACCTTTTGGAAATGAAAGAACTTGCTTCTCTTTATAATTTGTAAAGCCCAGGAAGCCGATCATTAGTTCATCGATGTATCTGCCTTCCCGCTATCCGCTTTTACCCTGCCTACCGTCAGGCAGGTCCGGCACAAAACCTATGCACAATAATCTTCACCGGGGTAACCGCTTCTATCGGGGCTACAATTTCGCCAGCAGCATTTCATGGCAACATTTATACTTCAAGCTTTTTTATAAAAAGTATTTTCTAAATGCTTTGAAAAATAAATTATAAAAAAAACCCTCTCCCAAAAAAAGGAGAAGGCTTTATCGATTATAAAACTAAACTTCTTTGTTTAATTATCCCACCACACACGTGAGGTTAGCAGGTCGCCACCAGCCACACCATCATGAGCAGCTTTATAATTTACAGGATTACTACTTGCCTCTGAAGTAGGGTAAGGAAATCTCCGTGGAATAGTACCGTTAGTTGCATTGTTCGGATACATTACCGGCGTCAGCACAGGCAATCCTGTTCTTCTCCAGTTGCTCCAGTTCTCATAAAAATCAAGCATGGTGGATGTAAGCAACCAGTATTGTGTATTGATCATTTGCAATCCATTAGCTTGTACATAAGGGTTTGCTGTAAGATAAGTATCTGCAGCAGCATCGGTGATCGCAATTGCAGGGTCGTATTGTGCAAGACAAGTCATTGATGCTTTTACACCGGCATTGTAATGTGTTGCAGCAGTTCCGCCGATATTAAATCTTTCAGCAGCATCAGCAAGCAATAATTCTGTTTCCCCATACGTAAGTATAAAAGTAATGCCATCTCTTTTTATCATGTAAGAGGATACAGAAGAATAGTCTGGGAAGCTGGTATAACTTGGGTCGGAGCCAATTGTTTGTCCGGGAATACCACTAAGATCTTTTCCGTTCGGCATACCTTTCTGCACAGCAGGGTTCATATTTCCTGTGCCATTCTGATCCTTAGATCCATCACTTAAGTAAAGTTGCGTAGCAGCTACTTTTCCAAGTCTTGGATCGTTGGTTGCCTTCAATGCATTTATAAATGTTGCAGACCATTTTACATAATAATGTTCCTGGCCACCATCGCCAAGCAATACCTGGCTATTACGGTTTATGGTAGTACGTCCGCCTGTTCCATCATGTTTTACAAAAGCATTGTCATCATTACCCGTCATTGTTTTTCCTACTACTTTAGTAATGTATGTCTTCGCTGTAGCCGGATCTATCTTTGTTAATCGCATAGCCATACGAAGTAATAAACTATTCCCAAATCTTTTCCATTTTTCAATATCACCTTTGTAAAAAACATCTCCCGCTGGCTTATCTGCCGCATCGTCTAAAGCTGTTGTAGCCTCGTCTACTTCTTTTAATAGATCGGTATAAATATCCTTCTGTTTATCATACACGGGGAAAAAATTGTTTGTATAATATCCCTGCCCTGCGCCGGTGTAAGGAACATCACCATACAGATCAGTTGTACGTTCCAATATAAGCGCTTTCATTATACGTGCTATCTGGTATAAGTTTTTATGATCGGCTTTTCCTTTGGTAAATTCCACCAGGTCTACAATTCCTTTTACCTGGTCAGGGTAAGCTTTATCCCAGTAAGCAGAAGTATAACCTGCGTTCAGTAAATATTTATCACCTGCCCAATAGCCAATTACAGTTGATAATCCCTGCATCATGGTAGCACAATAAATAAGATTTCCTCTCCAGGTTTCATAACTAAAATCCTGGCTGCCCGTATAATTCAGCTGAGCTGTTGTTAGTACATAGTTTGGATCAAAGTTAGACTGGCTGTACGATGCCGGATTGGTATTGATCTCATCGAAATTCTTCGTACAGCTAATCATCAAAATGGAAGAGAGCAAAAATAAAAAGCTAAGTTTTAATATTTTAATTTTCATCATAATAGATTTAAAGGTTTATAATTAGAACTTAACATTCACGTTCAGGCCATAAGTTCTTGTTGGTGGCACACCACCCAGTTCCAGTCCTTGCGTCAATCCACCCGATGTAGACGAGAAGTTTGCTTCCGGATCTATATTGTCTGTCTTCTTCATAATGGTGAAAAGATTGCGGGCTACCAGGCTTACATTTATTCCTTTAACTACTTTGGTATTTTTTATTGGAAAAGTATAGCCAAAAGCCAACTGGCGGAATTTTATAAAGCTGGCGTCCAGTACAAATAATCTTGAAACATTATTAGCGAGTGTTCCATAATAAGTAGATGCATCAATAGGCGTTGTTGGTGTCCCAAAATTCTTTTCCCGATCTACCAATGTTGCTTTGTGCAAACCAAAGATGTAGCCGTAATAATCAGATGTAGAAAATATTTTGCCCCCAAATTTTCCATCAATCAGGAAAGAAAGATTAAATCTTTTGTACGCAAATTCATTGTTCCAGCCGCTTATCCATTTTGCGTAAGCAGATCCGAAAGGAACAAGATCCCCCTGTGCAGGTATACCATTTGCATCCAGCACTACTTTGCCTGAGGCATCATATTTATAATCAAATGCCATTACCTGTGCTGCCGGCAAACCTACTATGCTTGCCGTAAAACCAACACCAGAACGGGATGTACCACCTGCAAGCTGGCTTTGACCTGCTGCAAGTGCAATTACTTTATTATTATTGAGAGATCCATTCAACGAAGTTGTCCAGCTGAAGTTTTTATCTTTAAATACTGTTGCTGTTATCAACGCTTCCACACCTTTATTTTGTAATTCACCAATATTTAAAACAGCACCTGTATAGCCAGATGTAATGGAAGCAGGTGCAGAAATAATTTCATTTTTAGATTTTTTATTGTACCAGGTAAGGTCTAAACCAATCCTGCCATTAAACATTTTCATTTCTGTTCCTATTTCAAGCTCACTGGCTGTAGATGGACGAAGCCCTCTGTTAGGAACTGTGCTGTTTGAAATGCTTCCTAACGGCAACCCGTTTAAAGAAGAACTGTTAAGTGTATAACTCAACTGAGTTTGGTAAGGATCTGTCGCCTGGCCCACGACTGCATACCCAGCTCTCAATTTTCCAAAACTAAGCCAGTTGTTATGTACAAACTCTGAGAAAACAAATGAGCCACTAACAGATGGATAAACAACATTTAGTTTATTACTAGTACCCGGAGTAGCCAAGGTTGAAAACCAATCGCTGCGTAATGATCCCGTCAGGTAGAGATAGGATTTAAAATCAACTTCTAAATTACCATAAACTGAATTTGTTTGCAGGTCTCTTGGAAGATAGTCAACAGATTTATTAATGGCATTAAGAATATTGTAAACAAACGGAACGGCAAAATCAGCGCCGCTATTAGTGTAAATCTGTGATGTTGTACGCCTGTAACTTGCACCAATGTTCGGCGTAATAGTAAAGTTATTTATTTTAAAAACTTTACCGGCCAGCCCGTCAACGTTCATGTCAACAAACTTTATTGTCTGATTCGTGATCTGTCCATTTACCCGGTAAGCTGTACCTGTTGGCACTATACCGGTATAAGTATCTGTGTATTGGTCTCTTCCAACACGACCCTGCAAAAACAACCCATTGTCAAAATTGTACCGAATACTTGTAGAAGCAATCAGGCGATCTCTGTCAGTATTGTTTACAAATTTTTCTGCAGCAAACCAGGGATTTGTTGCATATGTATTTGCAGAGTAACCATATTCTGTTCCATTAGCATTCGATGTTTTTTTCAACACATTTACATCAAGGCTGGTAGGTAAAAACATGATATTAAAATTTGCATTACCTGCACCATCAGAAAGGAAAGGCCGGTTTTTTGCCTGCTCCAAAATGTAATTTGCCCTGGCATCTATTACCAATCTTTTTACCGGGGTAAAACTTCCTGTAAGATTAAATGATTGCCTGTTGAGGCCGGAGTTGGGTATTACACTTTGGTTGGTAAGATCGCTAGCTGAAAAACGTACTGCACCACCTTCAAATACTTTATTGAATGCAAGAGTATTTGTCAACGTTCCACCAGTGCGGTAAAAATCGCTCAGGTTATGTTGGTGTGCTACATATGGCCTTGCAACACCATCAAATTGTATAACATTGCTACCATCCAATTTTCCGCCCCAACTTGATTGACCTGCCTGAAACGCATTGTTCTGATCAGTTGGTTTTACATTATTTGCACCCTGGCCATAAACATATTGCCAATCAGTTGGGTCCATAATACTTTCTGCTACATAATTAGAATTGAATTCTATACCATTGCCTTTTGCACTTTTAGTAGTGATCAATATTACACCTGCCTTGGCACGATAACCATACAGCGCAGAGGCAGCAGCACCTTTCAGTACGGAAATAGTCTCTATATCATCTGGGTTTATATTTCCTATTGCATCTCCCCTGTCCACACCATTATCGTATTGTGTTCCTGTTTGCCCGTTAGGTGCACTTTCCATCGGCACACCATTTATTACATACAATGGCTGGTTACTTCCTCCTAAGCTGGAAATACCACGGATAATAACATTGGTAGAAGAACCTGGTCCGCCGGCAACAGAACTTACATTTAGCCCTGCTACTTTACCCACCAATGAATTAGCGACGTTCAACTCCCGGCTCCTGGTTAGTTCATCTCCTTTTACTTCTGTTACAGAATAACCTAAAGATCTTCTTTGCTTTTTTATTCCCAGGGCAGTTACCACCACTTCGTTTAATTGCCGGGTATTTTCTGTAAGTGTCACCTGTACATTATTATCAGATATTGTTACTTCTTTCGGATCATAATTAACTGCGGAAAAAATGAGAACATCACCTTTGTTTGCATCAATTGAAAAACTACCGTTTGCTGCAGTAGCTGTTGCTTTACGTTTACCCTTTACTGTTACGGTGATTCCCACCAGGCCATTGCCATTCTTATCTATTACTATTCCGGTTATCACATCTAAAGGCCGGCTAATTTTCTGATCTGTTCCGGAAAGAAATTCTATGCCATTTGTACCAGGCACAGTGGAAGCAGATGGCTTGTCATTTTTATCAGCAATGATCACAAACGTTTTACCATTTATTTTTTTATAAGTAAGACCGCTGTTCTTTAATACTTTATCCAAAATCACTTCAATGCTTTCCTGTGTATCTTCTGCCTTGTTTACAATTTTTTCACCCATTGGACGACTGGAGAACATAAAATAAACGCCCTTCTTTTTGTTCAGATCTTTAAGTACATCAATCAGTTTGTTCTTTTCGTTTTTTTCATCATCCTGTGAATAGGAAGCAGCAATTACCTTATTCTTTACCTGCCTGTTAGTAAATGAATAATCGCTCTGCGCCTGGGTTTTTATACTGCCTATGCAAAGCGCAAGCACTGTGCACGGAAGCAGCATGGTAAATTTTGTTAGTCTCATGTATGCAGTTTTAAAAGTGAAAAGTTATTGGTTATTTGATGTTATGGTAATAATATCGTTTGCATGGGTTATATGTAATTCCTGTGTGGCATCCAGTGCCTGTAACAATACATCAAGATTATCATTCGGCATTATGCCGGTAATAGTTTGGGATGAGATATTGTTTCCACTCAGTTTTATTTCTACTCCGTAATGATTTTTTATAAGTGCTGCCACATCAGCTATCGGCGTGTTGTCAAACACAAGTTTGTTCTCCATCCAGGCCAGGTAATCCTGTTTGATAATAATTTTTCTCTGTATCTGCTGATTATTAAACTCAACAAGGTCACCAGGTTTCATTAAAATATCAGCTATACCCGGACGGTGTATTTTCACGCTTCCTTCTTTTAAAATAATACTGCTTTTACCATTAAGATTAATAACATTAAAAGAAGTACCTGTAACTTCTATATCAAATGCATCCGTATGTACAATGAACTTATCATGCTTTGGTTTTTTCTTTACATGAAAAAATGCTTCGCCTTTTAACCATACTTCCCGGTCTTTACCTTCCTGCCAGTTTTTCCCATAAGTAAGTGTACTGTTAGCATTTAAAACAACTTCAGTACCATCATACAACTGATTCTTTTTTATTTGCCCATAAGCTGTAGCAATTTTTTCTTTACCTCCTGGATTAAATAAAAAATTTAATCCAAATGCAAGCGAAACAAGTAATACCGCTGCTGCTGCGTACCATATTTTTTTATTTGAGAAAGGAATAACTGTTGCTTTTTTACCTTCTGCCATAGATGAGCGAAGCCTTATTTCTGCCGCATCAAGCGTAACATGACTTAAAGGCTCATTGTTTATACGAATATGCTGCAGGACGTTTGCAGCTTCATTTGCAAGATGCTCTTTATCAGGATTTTCTTTTATCCATCGTTCCCATTTATCCACATCTAAGGCGTTGGTTTTAAAAACCCAGGCCGCAAAACTCTCATCCGCAATAAGATCTTCGTAATCAGTGTAATTATTTTCCATATTTTATTTGTATACATTATTAAGTGTCTGTGATCGAGAATTTGTAACCATTTTTGTTTAAAAAAAATTAAACCTGTACTTTCCTGTTTCGATTTACGCCTTCCTTAAAGATTCTCTTAGTATAGTTCTGCCTTAAAAGCTAATATACAACCGGCTATCTTCTATATAAAAAACTGCTGAATACATGCAATCAAATGATAATGAAAAAGATGAGCTGTTGTGGACACGCTTTAAAAGCGGCGACACGGAGTCATTTGTTTCTTTATTCAGAAATTATTACGGAGATCTTTTTAATTATGGGTGTAAGATCACAGATGATCATACGCTTATTGAAGATTGCATACAGGATCTTTTTATAGACCTGTGGCGTACAAATGGAAGAGCAGATATCGTTTCTCTAAAAGCATATTTCTTCAGCGCTTTTAAATTTAAACTTGCGAGGGCAATTGCGAAAGTAAATAAAACACGAAAACTTAATTCATCGCTTGCTGAAAACGATTTTGAAATTAGCCACGAACTGTTCATGATAAATGACCAGGAAGATCAGCTTTTAAAAAACAGAGTTTATAATGCCATCAAAGAATTATCTCCCAGGCAGAAAGAGATTATCTATCTAAAATTTCATGAAGGATTAAGCTATGAAGAAGTAAGTGAAATAATGGGATTGAGTTACCAGGCCTCCCGAAACCTGATTTACCAGGCTATTAAAGTTCTTAAAAAAATTATTGCAAACTTTATTGTGCCGGTAGTTTTATACAGTTTACAATTTTAAAATATTTATGTCCGTTCGCCTCATTTAGTAGTAAATTGTAATTGAACAATCAGGCTTAAAAGGATTTTCATTCTAATAGTTAGAATTAAATTCTGCGGAAATAAACCGCTACCGTATTGCAGCAGTTTTTTATTTGATGCTAACGTGGCCATTGTCATTTACCGGAGATTTAAAAAAAACAAAAACAGGAGCAATGAAGAGATTATCTAAAAATATATTTGCAGTAAGCATCAGTTTTCTTTCACTCACTTTACTATCAGCCCAGAAAAAAGTTACTGATTATCCTATTCAACCGGTAGCGTTTACCAAAGTGCATCTTACGGATGATTTTTGGGCACCCCGTTTGGAGACTAATGCCAGGGTGACCATTCCTTATATTTTAGATCAATTGCGCATGCATGGAAGGATAGATAACTTTTTAATTGCAGCGCATAAAAAGAAAGGTAAACTTTCAGAATATCCTTTTGATGATACAGATTTATATAAACTGATTGAAGGCGCATCGTACAGCCTGCAGGAAAAATATGATGCAAAACTTGACCGTGAATTAGATACCCTGATCAGCATTATTGGGTCGGCGCAGGAACCTGATGGCTACCTGTATACATTTCGTACGGCAGACCCGGATACCGCCATCACTAATACCCCGCATGATTGGATTGGAAGCAAACGCTGGGAAAAAGATTCCGTTTTAAGTCATGAGTTATACAACTGCGGTCACCTGTACGAATCTGCAGTGGCACATTACCAGGCCACTGGTAAAAAAACATTTTTAAAAGTTGCTATAAAAAATGTAGATCTCCTGGTAAAAACATTTGGGCAGAAGAGCATTCACGAATATCCGGGCCACCAGATTGTGGAATTAGGATTGGTAAAAATGTATCGTATTACGGGCAAAGAAGCTTATTTAATACTTGCAAAATTTTTCCTGGATGTTCGTGGGCCCGGGGGCGAACCATATAACCAGGCAGATAAAAAAGTAATCAACCAAAGACATGCAGAAGGCCATGCTGTGCGTGCCGCATACATGTACACGGGCATGGCAGATGTGGCAGCACTTACCAATGACGAAGGATATCTTGAAGCTATAGACACAATATGGAATGACGTAGCTGATAAAAAATTGTACATCACAGGAGGTATTGGTGCAACCGGAGATGGAGAAGCATTTGGTGAGGCATACGACCTGCCTAACATGAGTGCTTATGCAG
>JBDSIB010000119.1:0-6834 GCA_039918155.1 Ferruginibacter sp. | reverse complement strand
CATTTTACGATGTGCTCTTTTTTATACAAAATTTTTATAAATTTTATTTTAATGATGCTAACGCATTTTTTATTTTGCTCATACCCTTTTCAATGTTTTCTACACTGTTTGCAAATGAAAGCCTGATGCAGTTTGGCTCACCAAAAGCTTTGCCGCTTACTGAAGAAATATGTGCATCATTTAAAAGGTACATGCACAAATCATCTGCATCTTTTATTTCATTTCCGGCTGTAGTTTTTTTACCAAAGTACACATGCACATCAGGAAAAATATAAAATGCGCCCGGTGGTTCATTGCAGATCACTCCCGGAATTTCTTTTATCAATTTCATGACAATTTCCCTACGCTCTCTGAAAGCTTTTACCATTTCTTCCGTTGGTCTTAGATCTCCCGTGAGTGCGGTGATGGCTGCTCTTTGTGTAATTGATGTTGGAGCACTGGTAAATTGTCCCTGAATTTTTTCACATGCTTTTGCAATTTCTACAGAGGATGCGGTGTAGCCCAATCTCCAGCCTGTCATTGCAAAACCTTTACTAAGGCCGTTTATAATAATTATCCTGTCTTTTAAGAAATCAAATTGTGCGATGCTTTCATGCTTGCCAACAAAATTGATGTGTTCATATATTTCATCACTCATGATGAATACATCCGGATATTTTTTAAAAACTTCTGCAAGTGCTGCCAACTCTTCTTTATTATACAATGCACCACTTGGGTTGCATGGTGAAGAGAACATGAAAAGCCTTGTTTTATCTGTAATGGCTGCTTCCAGTTGTGCAGGTGTAATTTTATAGCCGCTTTCAACAGAGGTTTGAACCAGTTTTACCGTACCACCTACAAGCCTCACAATTTCACTGTATGTAACCCAGTAAGGTGTAGGAATTACAACTTCATCGCCCATATCTACAATGGCCAATACAATATTTGCGATGCTTTGCTTTGCACCGGTACTTACTACTATTTGTTCCGGCGCATATTCCAGGCCGTTATCTCTTTTTAATTTTGTACAAACTGCCTGGCGTAGATCCAGGTAGCCTGCAACCGGTGTATAATGACTGTAATTATCGTCAATAGCTTTTTTTGCAGCTTCTTTAATGTGCTCAGGCGTATCAAAATCGGGCTCGCCCAGGCTCATGTCTGTAATATCAATTCCTTTGCCTCTTAATTCACGGCCAAGTTTAGCCATTTTTAAAGTTTCAGGCTCATTAAAACGGGATAGTAAAGAAGATAACTGCATTGCTTTTTTTTTCAGATG
Organism: Ferruginibacter sp.; assembly: GCA_039918155.1. Classification (GTDB taxonomy): domain Bacteria; phylum Bacteroidota; class Bacteroidia; order Chitinophagales; family Chitinophagaceae; genus Ferruginibacter. Next base: position 5,579 of record JBDSIB010000119.1, on the reverse strand, counting down.
AGTTGCAAATGTAAATATTGTTGATGAAAAATATTAAGGAAGATTGCTAAGATGCAATGAAAAATTTTCAGCTACAATTCTGCACAGGCCCAATACGCTTTGATAAAAGATGCCCAATGCTGTTTTTGTACAAGTGAGTGACACAACGCTGATGCTATGAAAAACGAATGCTGGTCGAAAAATTATTTATTACTTATCATAAATGAATTTCATGGAAGAAAGGTCTGCCGGATTTTCTTTTTTTCTTTTTAATTCATAATTGTACAAAGCCTCGCCAAGATTTTTCATAAAAGGTTCACCGATGGTTTTATAATCGTATTTATCATCATTTAAAATGCCATCTTCATTGCAATATATTTCTGCAGAAACCATGAATTCAATATTTTTCTCATAGTCTACAACGTAAGCTACATCAAGCATCTGGCCATAAGCGTCACCGGATTTATCAAAAACACGGATCGTTTTTGGCAGAGACCCGGGAGTGTTGCCCCAGACTATAAATTTGGCATAAGTATTCTCGTAGCTGCTATCGTAATATGGGTAAACTGATTCGGCAGGAAACGAAGACATGTATTTTAGAACGAGCTGCCGGTCTTCATCTGTAATATTAAACCGTTGTGTTGCTTTTACGGCTTCCGGAAAAATAAGGCCGGTTAAGATAGTATGCAGATCTTGTAGACTAATGCGATTCTTCTTTGAAAAATCCATAGCGCCGTTGTGCAAATTTCCCTGGCTGTAAAATGCACTTCCTAAGGTGTCATGGCGTTTTTCATATTGTGTAGTATTGAAAAGCATGGGTTGCCGGTAAAGCAAATGATTGCTGCTGTCGAAAAAACTTACCGGATTTGTATGGCGGTTTTGATCTTCGGTTAAAAATACATCGAGCCGGTGAATGATCTGTGCATCTGTAAAACCTTTTTTATGCAATTCATCATTTAAGTATTGCTGACCTAAAAATTCGTACAACCTGTTGAATGCCTCATTATCACTCACAAGTAAAATTCTTTTAATGTATTGGGCAATCGTTGGCCTTCCGTCAATTGTGTTTGGATCATTGTATGTGGGGATTTGACCGCTATAGGCGGCATCGGTTATCATGCTGCTGTTGCGGTTGATGCCTTTGCTTTTTAATTCATTTACTTTTTGCAGTGCTAGCAGAACAGTTGGAAACTTTACTGTAGAAGCCGGGTAAAAATAAGTGCCACTGTCGTGGTTAAAATAAAAATTCTTCAGCCGTACATATCCATTCTTGCCTCTATTTATCTGAGTATAAATAATTTGTACATTCCATTTATGCTTATTGATAAGGATGCTATCAAACCTGCCGGAGTTGTTTTTAAATAGTTCTTCAAAAAAAACATCGTTATCTGCTTTTGATTTGTGAAGTGTATCAGCATTGTTTGTAGATGAAAGATCCTTGTTTGCCGGAGTTGGTAAAAAAGCAAAAGAAACCATCGTCATAAGGGCAAATCCCATTTTTAGAAACGCACTTGATATTTTTGCCTCCATAAACTTTAATTTGACTGCAAAATGGGCATTTTTTCAAAAAAAACCATCATCTATCTTCAATAGCTTTTTCCCCTATCTTTGCACACTTATAAAAATTAACAAAACTCAAAAATTAACATGAGACTTAAAGGTTTAGTTTGGTTTTTTACCATTGTATTATTGATAATATCTGTATGGGAACTCTCCTACACATTCGTGGTAAAAAGTTACGAAGGAAAAGTGCAGGCCCAGGCAGAACGTATTGTAAAAAATACAAGCGGAAATTTACCTGCTGATGAAAGAGCTGCTTTGGTAAAAGCAAAAGTGCAGCACATTCTCGACAGCACAAAAGATAAAAGCATTTACCCTGGCGTAGGAACAACCTACCAGAAATGTAAAGAAAATGAACTGAACCTTGGTCTTGATCTGCAAGGTGGTATTAGTGTAACGATGGACGTTAGTCTTGAAGGTTTGCTGAAATCATTAAGCAATAACCCCAAAGACCCGGCTTTACTGGCTGCTATTAATACTGCAGTTGCACAAAAAGTAAATAGTGACGACAACCTGATCACTTTATTTTCCAATTCATATATTCAACAAAACGGGGCTAATAAACTTGCTTCTTTATTTGCAGGGCCTGGTAAAGATGTAAAAGTAGAAGACAATGATGCAACTGTTATAAGTAAGATCAAAACGGTTGCTGACGGTGCAATTAATCAGACCTATAAAATACTTTTAAAACGTATTGATAAGTTTGGTGTGGCACAGCCCAATATTAACCTTGATGCAAGCAAAGGTATTATAAACGTAGAGCTGGCAGGTATTACAGATGCTGAAAGAGTACGTAAATACTTACAATCTTCAGCTAACCTGCAGTTTTGGGAAGTATATAATATTGGTGAAATTGCTGAGCCTTTAAAAACAGCGGACAACAATCTGCACAATTATCTTAATGGTGTAAGTGCAGGTGATACTTCTGCGCTGAAAGATTCAGCAAAAATAAAATTGAATCAAAACCCATTCTTCCGCATCATAAACCCAATAGAACCGCAACAAGATAAAAATGGGGTACATTATGCTGCAGCTATAGGAAGCGTTGCATACCAGGATACTTCTACACTGAACAGTTATTTAAATAACGACGTTGTAAAAAACGCAATGCCTGCAAATCTTAAATTTTTGTACGGCGCTGAAGAAAAATCTGCAAAAGGAAATCAACGTTTCTTCCCTCTATATGCAATTAAAATGATCGCTGGTTCTGATAAAGCACCTCTGGAAGGTGATGGTGTGGATGAAGCAAAACAAGACTATGACGAGAGCGGCAGACCTGCTATTAAAATGAACATGACCAGCGTAGGCGCCAAAACCTGGGCAAGACTTACAGGAAAAAATATTGGTCGCCCCATTGCAATTGCACTGGATGATATCGTTTATACAGCACCGAATGTAAATGGTGCTATTGAAGGTGGTAACTCAGAGATATCAGGAAGCTTTACAGTAGAAGAAGCACAGGATCTTGCTAATATATTAAAGTCAGGTAAACTGGATGCGCCTGCAAAAATTGTTGCAGAAACTGTTGTAGGCCCTACCCTTGGTAAAGAAGCAGTAAGAGGCGGTGCAATGGCTTTTGGTATTGCATTCCTGGTGATATTTATACTGATGTTGGTGTATTATAACACTGGCGGTTGGGTTGCAAATATTGCTTTGATATTAAACCTTTTATTTACAATAGGTGTTCTGATCGCATTGAAGTTTACTTTAACTGCAGCAGGTATTGCTGGTCTTGTACTAACAATTGGCCTGGCGGTGGATACCAACGTAATTATCTTTGAAAGAATAAAAGAAGAACTTACAAGGGGTAAAACATATCCGCAATCCATTCATGATGGTTACCGGAGATCACTTGCTCCTGTACTGGATGCGCATATTACATCTTTGTTAACCGCATGTATCTTATTTTACTTTGGTTTAGGCCCTGTACTTGGTTTCGCAACTACTCAGATAATTGGTATCCTTTTATCGTTATTCTGTGGTATCATGGTATCAAGGCTTATTACAGATTTCTACACAAAGAAAAACCGTCACTTCAATTATTTTACGCCGCTTTCACGCCGCATTTTTAAGCATGCAAGTTTTAAATTTATTGAGTACAGAAAAGTTGCTTACGGTATTTCAGTAGTGGTATTACTGTTAGGTATTGCATCTTTCTTCAATGGCTTCCACGAAGGTGTGGAGTTTAAAGGAGGACGTAGCTATACTGTACAGTTTGACCAACCGGTGAAAAATGATGATATAAGAGATGACCTTAAAGCTACGCTTGATGGTGATAACCCAACTATTAAAACTGTTGGTGATCCACGTCACCTGAACATTACCACCGCATACCTTAAAGGTGTAGATAATGCAGATAGCGCAGTACAAACAAGATTGTTCTTAGGCCTTAAAAAAGTATTGCCTGCAAATCTTACTTATGCTCAGTTTGCAAAATCAAATATTCAAAGCCATACAACAGTACAGCCAAGTATATCTGATGACTTAAAAAGAGGTGCTGTAAAAGCGGCGATTTTCGCAATGCTGATTATTTGTTTGTACATCTTCTTAAGGTTTAGAGACTGGAGATATTCTGCCGGTACCATTCTTACATTATTACATGATGTGTTGGTAACATTAGCTGTTTTCTCTTTCTTTAAAAACATCGTTCCTTTCCCTTTAGAGATAGATCAGCATTTTATTGCAGCGGTATTAACGGTGATTGGTTTCTCTATGAATGATACGGTAATTGTATTTGACAGGATCCGTGAATATAGCCGTGATATGAAAGGTGCAAGCAAAACAACTATTATCAACCGTGCTATCAATGATACGCTTAGCCGTACTATTATGACCTCGTTGACAGTATTCTTAACCTTGTTGATCCTCTTCATTTTTGGTGGAGAAGTAACACGTGGATTTGCATTTGCAATGTTGATCGGTGTTGTTACCGGTACTTACTCTTCCATATTTGTAGGAGCACCAATACTGGTCGATTTTGCAAAAGACAAACCCCTAGGTGCAGCAGCTACAGCACCGGTTAAAAAAGTAAAAGCACCAGCTTTATAATATTATTATTAAGAATAAAAAATGCCCATCAGTTAATGATGGGCATTTTTGTTTTATAAAATTTAGGAAGCTCAACAATCTTTCTTTATTGGACAGCGATCCTGCTATCCGTAATTACCCTGACTATCGTTTTGCAAGTAGACCTTCCCATACAACCCTCATCATGTTAGGCGCTCCCAGCAGGACTAATTTTGCTGCATAAATTATATACTCTTCATTTAACCCTGGTACTTTATTTTATCTTTTTAAATACAATCTGCTCAGCCTCTTTTTTAACTTTATATGCATACAGGCTTCTCAGGTTTTCATAATCTTCACTGCTGAAATTTGTCTTGTATAAAACTGTTTTTGTATACAGGTTAATAGTATTATCGTTAACCGAAATAGCATATTCAAAAAAACCTTCGCCAGCATCTAATTTCACCATTACCGATTTTGGCAGCTCATCTATTCTGTAGCCCTTTGGAATTTCCATATTCAGACTATAAGTATCATTCATCGGAAAAGGAAATTCAACATTTAAATTTCGATGCGTCGCAGTAAAAGGATTTTTTTGGTATGCTGAAGTTACTACCGGCGTAAAATAAACAATATCATTATCCTTTAAGAATACAGGAATGTCAAAGTCAATTTCTTTGGTAACGGGTTGCTCTATCGTACTCAAAGATCCTATTTCGACATTAGAAACTGCGAAGCCATCAGGCATTGATTTTTTAACTTCATTCTTATAGGTTTCTAATCCAGTCTTTGCTATATGGTTTTTTATTTCAATAGAATTATAAATGCCAGGGTTATCTGTGTAAGAACCTTCAATACCCTTTTCTGAATTAATTATTATTACATTTTCATGTTCAGATTCTTTTATCGAATCTGCAGCAAGCATTATCTGTGCAGTATCCGATGATATCTGCCTGGCAGAACCATTGTAACATTTTGCCGGTAAAGTTCCAAATGGCAAATTAGGCACTGTGGCATCGAGCAGGTAATTATCA
>JBDSIB010000118.1:0-36118 GCA_039918155.1 Ferruginibacter sp. | reverse complement strand
TATTTTATATAAATAAATATTTAGATAAAGCGTCTTCCTGATGCTGTTGCAAGCCTGGCAGTTTTTCTTACCTTCCACATGTCAACTACTGCAAATGTTTCCGCATTTGTATTTTTTAAAATACCTGTTGCCAAAGTTTCTTTGGTTTCTTTTAAAAGTTCATTCATTTCATCTTTGTTAATAGGGGTAACAATACCCACGGTGTTCGTGTTCATATATCTGGTTTAGTGTTTATACAATTTAATGGTGCCGAAGATGTTCGGCTGGCAGGCAAAAGGCACTCTGGAGCTGGAGAGATTATTGAAAATTCAATGCAGTAAATCCGAATTGCGGGCGCAAGATAAGACGCTTTTTCTTCCTAAAAAAGTACTTTAGGGTTTTTAGTGTATTTGAGGCCAAATTTTAACATTCTCTAACAATTTAAAGCTCCTTTTCAGCATAAATAAATATCTATTACAAGGTTTATTTTAATAATCTTAAATATCTTTAATTCAATTGCTGACATATAGTTTTATAAGGGGGTTAACATGAAGAAAACGATTTTATTGTCATTTTTATATTCATTCATCATTATACATTGTAATCCATGTTTTGCCCAGCATTCAAAAGATAGCAGTCATTTTTTTTTGGTAAATAAAAGGGGGCTTCTTGGGAAGTTGGGAAAAAGTATTTCCCGTGATGGTGAAACAGTGGAGCCGATAAAAATTGTAGATAAATACAAAGCTTATAAAGGGAAGACCATTCGAAAAATTGTAATGGTGCCGGTAGGCTTCAATCACAACATGAATGATACTGCAGAAATACGCAATACTTTTTCTGTACATGTTGCAAAAGCTCTGCATAGAAGTTCTACCAATTATCTCATCAGAAAAAATTTATTTTTTAAGGAAGGCGATAAAGTATTGCCATTATTATTCTCAGATAATGAACGTTTTTTAAGGGATCAGCCATTTTTCCAGGATGCATTGATCGTTGTTTTTAATTCTGTTGAATCTACAGATTCAGTAGACGTAGTGGTACTTACCCGTGATGTGTTTTCATTGGGAGGATCTGTAAATATCAGCAGTGTTAAAAGGGCAGAGGTGGAAGTAAAAGAAGAGAATTTAAATGGAAGCGGTAACAAAATACTTGTTGGGATGTTGTATGACAAAAAAAGAAGCCCCGGGTTTGGCTGGGGAGGAGAACTTATTAAGCGTAATTTAGGCGGCTCTTTTTTTAACTGGACAACAGGTTTCTCTACTTATAACAATGAAATATTTACCGGGAGAAAAGAAGAAACTCATTACTATACCAGTTTTGAAAAACCTTTGGTAAGTCGCTATACAGAATGGACTGCGGCACTTTCTATTTCTTACAACAGTACTGCCGATGCTTACCTGGATTCATTGTACAGGTCAGATCATAGCTATACGTATTTGAGTAGCGATATTTGGGGAGGTTATAATATCGGGGCACGTAACCGCAAAGAAAAAGATGATGGAAAAAGACTACGGCATTTTGTTTCAATGCGTAGCTTTTATAATCACTTTTACAAAGTGCCGGAAAAATATATCAATGGTTATAATTATAATTATGCTGATATCAATGGTTTATTGTTTTCGTATAGCCTTTACCGGCAAAACTTTTATCAAACAAATTTTATTTATGGCTTTGGCCGTAATGAAGATGTGCCAAAAGGTATTAATGCAACGGTAACGGGTGGATATACCAACAAACAAGGAAAGAGACGTGCATATTACGGACTTAATTTTGATGCAACCGCTTATTCTGAAAAGGGTTTTTTTACAAATTATACGATGCGTAGTGGTGGTTCTGTAAACAAAAAAAAAATAGAAGATCTTGACTTACTTGTAAATATAGATCATTTTACCAGCCTCCGTAAAATGGGGAGTTACTGGCGCAACCGTAATTTTGTGTCAGCATCTTTTACAAGACAGATAAATCCAAATCTGAATGAGCCCCTTTTTTTGGAAAGTGATTTTGGCCTGCCGTATTTTAGAAATGGATTGATTCAATCCGACTGCAGAAGTACATTTAAATTTGAATCTGTATTTTATAATTTAAAGAAGACGGCAGGATTCCGTGTTGCTCCTTTTGTTTTTTCTGATGTAAGTTTTTTAAAACCAATAGGCAAAGGATTTGATAAAACAAATGGCTACACTGCAATTGGTGGCGGATTAAGAACGAGAAATGAGAATCTTATTTTTGGAACAGTTGAGTTACGGGGTTATTATTTTCCCCGCATATCTTATGATGGTATGAAAAACTGGAAAGTAGAATTGAGCACAAATTTAAAATTTAAATACAACAGTACTTTTATACGCAAGCCGGATTTTGTAATTGCAAATTAATTAGATCTATGTATACCAAACAGGAGGCTTCTGCCATCAGGCAGCAATTCTGGACAACACTGGGGCAATATCTTTCTCCGATCCCATCAGCTACCGGTAGTAAAGTAAACTGGATCAATTATAAAACAGGAATAAAAAATATCCATTTTAAAATGGATGCTGATAAAGACGGAGCCATTATCAGGATTGAGATACGGGGTGAAGAAGCTAAAATAGAATTGATCTACAATCTTTTTGTTTCTTTGCAAAAACAATTTAATAGCTTTTTTACAAATGAATTTACCTGGCAAAAAGAAACTTTTGATGAACATAACAAGCCTCTTGGTTGTATATATCATGTCTCAGAAAATCTAAACGTTTTTAAAAAAGAGGATTGGCCTGATTTGATCTCCTTTTTTAAAAATAATATAACTTCACTGGACGCTTTTTGGGCCGAGCATAAAGAAATTTTTGAGATGAATATTTAATAACTTTTAAAATAACACTAAAACAATTTTCATGAAGAAGATATTTTCTTGTATGTTCATCATGGCCGTATTTTTTAGGCTTTTATCCTGTAACAACAATAATTCATCAACAGAAAAAAATAATACCATGGATTCTACTTCAAATGCAATCAGTCATATAAAAGGAATACCCGTAAGTTATTCAGATGGAAACCTCACAATGAATGGGTTTATTGCATACGATAGTACTTCTGAAGCAGCCCGGCCTGTAGTATTGGTAATACCGGAGTGGTGGGGCGTTACCGATTACACCAGATCAAGAGCAAGCAAGCTTGCAGCATTGGGTTATTTTGCTATGACAGTTGATATGTATGGTAATGGTGCTGTTGCAGATGATCCGGCTACGGCACAAAAATTATCTACTCCTTTTTATACAAATTTCAATTTAGGTAAGGGGAGAATAGACGCAGCGTTGGCAAAAGCAAAGACCTACCAGCAAGCGGATACAAGCCAGGTTGCAGCAATTGGCTATTGCTTTGGCGGAGCACAAGTTTTAAATGCAGTAAGGCTGGGAGAAAATTTTAAAGGCGTAGTTAGTTTTCATGGAAATTTAGTTGGCGCACCTGCAGTTAAAGATCTTTTAAAAGCACCAATTTTGGTTTGCCATGGAGAAGATGATCAATTTGTAAAAACCGAAGAAGTTGCTGAGTTTAAAAAACAAATGGACTCTATCGGTGCCGTGTACACGTTTAAATCATATCCAGGTGCTACACATGCGTTTACTAATCCTGGTGCTACTGAAATAGGTAAAAAATTTAACATGCCTATTGCTTATAATGCTGCCGCAGATACTGCATCGTGGAATGAGATGAAAACTTTCTTTAAGAAAATATTTAAATAAGATTCTGCATAAGTTAGAGGGCGGTGTTCAAAACAGCCTTCTAATTTTTTTATTAAAAGCTTATCTGTATTTTTCTCCGATAGTATAACAGACCCGGTTGCTTTTTTCAATTTTTCTAAATACTGCATCATTTATTTTACGCAGTCTTTTTCTTCCTTCCCTATCTAACAACCTGCCTTTATCATCAAAATTCTGAGGCTCAAAAAAGAAGGCGAGTATGTAATATTTTACAGGCATAAATGGATACCGAAATCCAAATGGTTTTATGCTCATAAAGATCAGGCGATGTTGTTTATCATTGACATAATAATCAAAATTATTAAGCCAGGTGCATTTAATACGCTGCATTGTTTTTACCAAAGTTTCAATTTCAGTGGTTTGGAAATTAAATTTATTCAGTGTATCTGCAAGCCTTTGTTCCGCAGCATCAAATTCATAAATATAACTCATGCTGTCCGTAATTATTTCCAGGGATACAGTATTAAAACTTTTATCTGTAAATGCAAGGGTGAATGGTTTTTCTCTATATAATTTTTTATACGATCTTTCAATGCTATCCAGTGCTGGCTTGTGTTTTACATAATAATTCCCCGAAATATTTTTTCCGGTACAGGCAGACAGACAAACAGTAATAGAAATAAAAACAATGTATAAGAACGACTTAATCATTATCAGTTTGTTTTGAACATATACTAATTCCAAAAACGATCTTCTTTAAAATTTTGGGAGAAAACTGTACCAATGTTCTGCTGCCATAATCCCAATAGATCATTGTTATAAGATTATTTTCCTTCCATATTTTTTCCAGTACCACAAAATGGGTAGGGAAGCCTAATTTTACTTTTGTATGATTTTTTTTGTGAAGAATGCGGTTATTGATGTATAATACTATTGTCCCTTTCTGCATATTTTCAGTAATATAATTGTATACATCATCCAACCATGGACGCATCAAATCACTACCAACCGCATGCACATTGAAGCCCGTCATTTTTTTAACCATACGGTTAAATTTGCCATAGTTGGTTGCAGCCCAAAAACGATCCTCATCCCCTCTGTCGTAGTTGTGATTAAAAATATTAAGATACCCTTTAAAATGATCTGCCAGTGTAAGGAACCATATTTGTTCGGCATCACGTATATCTAAAACGCCCTTAAAATGCAACCTGCCTGCCACTTTTTTAACTGCATCAGAAGGATCAAAATAAGAACTGCGATAATAAGCTTTTCCTTCTTTGTAGAGCGCCATCATGAATTTTGCATAGCCCAAAGGGTCTTCATTAATTACCAGATAAGAAACTGCGCCATACGCACAAAAATTCGTACTTCTCCCGGGATAGAAACTTAAGGGTTCATGCACATTCAACTTAAGATTCTGTAGAAAAAGGGTAGGCTTTATGTGAGGCCAGTAACTGCTACTATCCACCGTTTTAATGGAATCAATAAATGCGATAGCCTGTTGCTGTGTTGATGTGGAAACCGGATCGCTAATTGGGAATGCAAAAGCATTTCCACAATAAATGCTGCAAACAATAAGCACATATAAATATTTTCGCATACTCCCTTTCTATTTTAACCCGTGCTATTTTATTTTAAAGATAAAAAAATATTTTCTACAGATTTTGATTTTATTATCAGAAACGAAATGGGCATAAAACGAGCTATATGTTCAAAAATATAATATGCCAAAAGGATAAATTATGGATTTAATAGTTACTTTTAAAGTCTGTTTACATATCTGGCTATGCCAGTAGTATATTAATCATAACTAACAAATCATCTATGAGATTTAAAATCTACATTCCCATTGCGATTGTAATGGTATTTATGGTGTTTTTCTTTGATGCAGCATTTGCACAAAACAGGAACACTCTTGATCAGATTCAATTATTATTAAAAGAAAAAGAATCACGTACGCCTGCTCAAAAAAAGCTGGACTCCCGCCTTTTACAAGCGGTCAGAGAGAAAAGAGGAGAAAAAATGGCGCCGGGTGTTGATCTATTGGCGGCAAATGTAAATGCGGATGCACAGTCTAATGTAGAAGTAGATATTACCTGCAACGTGAGTGGTACACTGCTTAATAAAATTCTTACTCTTGGCGGTATTGTTGAAAATTCATTTCCACAATACAACAGCATTCGGGCAAAAATAAATTTATCAGTTGTAGAAGCCCTTGCTGCATCTTCTGATATAAGAACTATTGCACCGGCAACTCCTTACGAAACAGTTGGAACTGGATTTAAAAATGTACCAACTAATAGAACCAATACAAGCTTTTTTACTTTTCCTGGTTTAACAACCGGCACAACTGCCTCAACTTTATCAACTGCTGAAAGAGCAGAAAGAGTCAAAGAAAAAGTGAACGATTATTTAAAAAATCACAAAAATTTAAAAGCTAACCTGATAGGCGCTGTTACCTCTGAAGGTGACCTTACACATAGAACTAATGATGTAAGAAATGTTTATGGTTACGCTGGTGAAGGGGTTAAAATAGGTGTTCTTTCAGATAGCTATGACTCAAGAGGTGGTGCAGCTGCCGATGTAATAAATGGGGATTTGCCCGGTGTTGGTAATCCTTTTGGAAATACTACACCAGTGACAGTGGTACAGGAAGGGGGAACAAATGATGAGGGTAGGGCAATGCTCCAGATTATACATGACTTAGCACCGAAAGCGCAGTTATTTTTTGCCACTGGTAATGGTGGACCTGGAAACTTTGCAAATAATATTTTAAAATTACGTAGTACTTATAATTGCGATATTATTATTGATGATCTATCTTATTTTAATGAACCGGTATTTGATGACGGAACTGTTGCTCAGGCAGTAAATACTGTTACATCAAATGGTTGTTTATATTTTTCATCAGCCTCAAATTCCGGCTCTGTTTTAAGAGGTAGCGCTGGTGTTTGGGAAGGTGATTTTAACGATGCAGGTTCACTTGCTTTTGCAGGTGGTTCTAAAGTTGGCACTATACATAATTTTGGCACAATTGCTACTCCTCTAAATGGAGATATTATTACTGCTGTAGGAAGTCAATTGTATACTTTAGCATGGTCTGACAAGACCGGTAGTTCTGGTAATGATTATGATCTGTTTCTTGTAAGTGCGGCGGGAAATGTAAAAGGATCCGGTACCACAGTTCAAAACGGTGCTGGCTCACCTTATGAGCAGATTACGATCCCTGCTTTAGTAGCGGGAGATAGGTTGGTAGTCTTTAAAACAGGAACTGCAGAATTAAGGGCTTTTAGTATCAATACAAACAGGGGAAGACTTACAATAGGCACTACTGGCCAAACTCACGGACATGCTTCGTGTGTTAATGCATTTTGCGTAGCGGCAACACCCGCCGCAGCTTCTGCAGACGGAACATTCCCCGGCCCTTATCCTGGACCATTTGTTTCAACGAACAGGGTAGAGTCTTTCAGTTCAGATGGACCAAGAAAAGTTTTTTATAATCCTGATGGAACTGCTATAACTCCTGGTAATTTTCTTTTTGGAACAAACGGAGGTACTACCCGTCAAAAACCAGATATTACTGCTGCGAATGGAGTTGTTACAACTTTACCTGCTTCAAGTGGTTTAAATCCCTTCTATGGTACATCTGCCTCAGCACCACATGCGGGTGCTATCGCAGCATTACTGAAATCAGCAAAGCCTTCTATTACAGCCGCACAAGTTAGAACAGCTTTAACTTCTACAGCTCTTGATATCGAAGGATCCGGTTATGATATAAATAGTGGATATGGAATTTTACAGGCATTCCAGGCGATGCAGTCTATTATGCCAACACTAATTTCAAATATTAATTTAGGTACTGTAACGGCGACAGAAGGGGCTTATGGAAATGGTAATGGTGCATTGGATCCGGGTGAATTAGGGAAATTAAATGTTCAATTACTTAACCCATCATTAGCAACTGCAACTTCTGTTACAGCTTCTATCACAACAACTACACCTGGCGTTACAGTTACACAGGCTAACGCTACTTACGGAAATATTGCTCCCAGCGGAAACGCACTAAATAATACACCTTATTTAATTGGAGTTAGTTCTTCAATTGCATGTGGTTCATTGATCAACTTTAAAATAACAGTTAATTATGGCGGTGGCGGTTCTACACCTTTAGTGTTTTTATTTAGCATTCGTGTAGGACAACAGGTTCCAGCGATCACTTCTACATTAGGTGGTACACCTCCTGCTGGTGCAGGTTATACAGCTACTTCGGGTCAAATGGGAAGTGGCCGTATTTCAAGAGCAGAACCTCCATCTACATGTGCTTCCAATAAAGCTAATCCTGGTATAACAGGAACGGGTAATCGCCAATACGATGCATATGTATTTACAAATGCAAATGCAACGGCCCAATGTATTAGTGTAACAATGTCTACAACTGTAACAGGTGCTCTTTATATTGTTGCATATAACAATAGCGGCTTCGTTCCAACAAGTCCAAGTACAAACTATCTGGCAGATGCTGGTAGTGGTCAGTCAGGTCCAACAGAAACAATGGCATTTAATGTTCCGGGAGGTCAATCATTTACAGTTGTTGTACATGATATTAACATACTTCCTACTTCTGGGCTTACTTATACTCTTAATGTATCATCCAGTAATTGCGTAGCGCCACCAGTTTGTACTCCAATCACTGTTACACCGGCTATTATTCCTCCAGGCATTAATGGCACTCCATATACACAAGCTTTTACAGCTACTGGTGGTAGTGGTTCATATGCTTTCAATCTTACAGGAACTTTGCCTACTGGTTTAACCTTTAGCGGCAATACATTATCTGGTACGCCTACCCAGGCTGGTAGTTTTCCAATCACAGTAAATGCTGTTGATGCTGCCGGTTGTACCACAGGTACTCAAAATTATACACTTGTTATAAATGTTGTAGTAGGCCCACCTGCACTAATTACCGCAGCAGCAGGTACACCTCAGTCGGCTTTACCAAACACCACTTTTGCTACATTATTGAAAGCAAAAGTTACTGATGCGGCAAGCATACCGGTAAGTGGTGTTACCGTAACGTTTACCGCTCCGGCTTCCGGGGCAAGTGGTACTTTCCCTGCAGCTTCTTTAACTGCTACCGCGGTTACAGATGGCAATGGTCTCGCAACTGCGCCTGTATTTACTGCCAATGCAACTTTAGGAACTTATAATGTAGTAGCTACCGCAACAGGTATTGTTACAGGTGCCAGTTTTGCTCTAACAAATGCAATTGCACCTTGCGTATTAACTTGCCCTGCAAATGTAACTGTAAATGCTACTGCGGGTCAATGTGGTGCTTTGGTAACTTACCCTGCAGCAACTTCTACTGGTACCTGCGGAACTATCACTTCTACACCTGCTTCAGGATCTTTCTTCCCTGTAGGAACTACAACTGTAAACGTTGTAAGTGGCGCAAGTACATGTTCTTTTACAGTTACGGTAAAAGATGTGGAAGCGCCAGTAATAAGTTGCCCTGCTGATATAACAAAAAATACAGATGCTAATTTGTGTTCTGCAATAGTAAACTTCAATTTGCCAACTGCTAATGATAATTGTACAGGCGTAGTTACAGTTACTTCAAGCCCGGTATCGGGTTCAGTATTTGCAAAAGGAACTACACCGGTTACAGTTACTGCAACTGATGCTGCCGGCAATATTTCAACATGCACATTTAACGTAATAGTTAAAGATGCACAGGCTCCGGCAATTGTTTGCCCGGCAAATATTAATACTACTAGCACAATTGGCGCTTGTACAGCGGTTGTAAACTTTACTGTAAATGCAACTGATAATTGTCCTGGTGTTACCGTTACTTCATCTCCTGCAAGTGGTTCTACTTTTGCAAGTGGAACGACAACAGTGACAAATACTGCAACAGATGCTTCGGGTAATTCTTCTACTTGTTCCTTTACTGTTACAGTTACTGATGGACAGGTTCCGGTAATTTCCCAACAGCCGGTTAATACTTCAGTTTGCGTTGGCCAAAATGCCGTGTTCTCGGTAACTGCTACCAATGCAGTAACGTATCAATGGCAGGTAAATTCGAATGGTTCATGGGTTAATGTGCCTTCTTCAAACAGCGCTACTTTAACTGTTTCTAATGTGACCAACAACATGAATTTCAGCCAGTACAGGGTTCTTATAAATGGCGTTTGTACAAACATTACTTCTAATGCTGCGGTATTAACTACAAGGCCAAGTCCGGTAGTAGTTTTAACTGCTGCACCATTCAATAGTATCAATCCGGGTACTGCATCCGTATTATTTTCAACTGTTAGTCCGGTAGGTAATTATTCTTATGTTTATAAAAAGGATGGAGTAGTTGTTCCATCTTATACATCGGCAGTTGTTCCTTTATCAGTTGATGGCTTTGGAACTTACCAGGTGACTGTTACTGATCTTACAACACAGTGTTCAGGAACATCAAACTCCATTACGGTAAAAGATAGCGCAAGCAGCAATCTGTTTGTTTATCCAAACCCAACAACGGATGGTAAATTCCAGGTGCGTTATTACAATAAAGGCGGTGCTTCAACTGCACGTACCATGAACGTGTTTGATGCAAGAGGTCAAATTATATTTACCAAACAATATCAAACTACAGCGATATATCAAAGAATGGATGTTAATATAAGCAACCTTTCTTCTGGTGTATATTTAATTGAAGTAAGGGATGCAAGTGGTACAAGGCTTGCTTCCGGAAAATTAATTAAGAATTAAATCTATATTGAATTTTTTAAAGAGCTGCCCCAAAAAGCAGCTCTTTTTTATGCTATTCTTTTTCTAATGAATCATTTATCTTTGCCCGCATGACAATAGAGCATCTTAAATCTATGAGGGACCGTGTGTTGGTCTTGGGGAGGTTTCTTTGACGTCGCTAACAGAGAAGCTAAAGTAACAAACGATAAACAACTATCCCTTTCGGCCGGATTCTGGGACGATAATGCCCGTGCGACTTCCATTCTAAAAGAAATAAAAGTACATGAGTACTGGATAAACCTGTACCATGCGGTAGAGACTGCTGTGGAGGATTTTGCTGTCCTCTTCGAATTCTGGAAAGAAGGAGAAACTTCTGAGGAAGAAGTAAAGCAGGCCTTTGATGCTGCCATCGAAAAAATAGAGGAAGCAGAATTTAAAAGCACTTTAAATGAGCTTGAAGATGAACTGCCAGCGATGCTGCAGATCAACAGTGGTGCAGGTGGTACAGAAAGCCAGGACTGGGCAGAAATGCTTGCACGTATGTTTCGCATGTATGGTGAAAAGCAAGGCTGGAGTGTAACTGAAATGGATTGGCAATGGGGCGATGGTGCCGGTATAAAAACCTGTACCTATAAATTTGAAGGACCATTTGCTTATGGTTTTTTAAAATCAGAAACAGGTGTTCACCGCCTGGTGCGTATATCCCCGTTCGATAGTAATGCCCGCAGGCATACTTCTTTTGTATCTGTAAATGTGTATCCGCTGGTAGATGATACTATTAATATTGAGATTAATCCAGCCGATGTAAAAATGGAAACTTCCCGAAGTGGTGGTGCAGGTGGCCAGAATGTAAATAAGGTAGAAACCAAAGTGCAGCTTACGCATATTCCAACCGGTATTGTGGTGGTGTGCCAGCAGGATAGAAGCCAGTTGGGCAACCGGGAACTGGCGATGCAAATGCTGAAAAGCCGCTTGTATGAAATGGAATTGCAAAAACGCAATGAGATAAAAGATGCAGCCAATAGCAAAAAGAAAAAAATAGAGTGGGGTAGCCAGATACGCAGTTATGTGTTTCATCCGTATAAAATGATTAAAGACCACCGTACCGATTATGAAGTTGGTAATATAGGACCTGTGATGGATGGCGAACTGGACGGATTTATTAAAGCTTATTTAATGAGTGAAAAAGAAACAGAATAATTTTTCTTTAAATAAAAAAGATGAACAAATATTTTCTTGCATTTTTCTCAATATTGATCTTTGCATCTTGCCAAAATAAAAATACGCAGCAGACTGTTGTAAACGATACAGCGCAAACAACTGCTGATAATAGTTTATCAAATAAGGAGGCTGTACCAATCCCAACAATATCTGCACAGGAGTTACAGGATGATTCTGTTTTTACAGATGGAAGTGTAGCTACAAGTTGGGAGAATGCAGGCTTTACGGATATAAAAGGTTTTAAACTTTTTTTAAAACAAATGCAGCTGTGGGTAATGGATAATAATAAACAGCAATTAGCAGATGCTGTTCAATATCCTTTAAAAAATATAAAAACGCCGGAGCAAATGGTTACGGCGTATGACAGTGTTTTTACAAAAGAAGTAAAGCTCTCTTTTGCTATGTTGCATTTCAATCAGATATTCAGGAACCAGCAGGGAGCAATGATTGGAGATGGAAAAGTTTGGTTTAGGCAAGATGGAAAACAATTTAAAATAGTTGCTATTAATAATTGAACAAAGGTTTACAATGTATAAAATATAGGTTTTCAAAGTAAAATAATGATTGTTACTTTGCAGAGATCTAAAGAATGCATCAAATTCAGAATACTTTTTTTGACAACTTCAAATTACGATTATGCAATACGGAGATTTTTATTACCCAATGCCTATAAATGAGCCTGTACTAAATTATGCTCCAGGCAGTAAAGAAAAATTGGCATTAAAAGCAGCACTTAAAGAATTGAAGGCAAATAAAATTGATGTGCCAATGTATATCGGTGCAGAAGAAGTGCGTACCGGAAATACGATGGAGATACGTCCGCCGCATGAGCATAAGCATGTGCTTGGCCAGTTTCATGTTGGCGAAGCAAAGCATGTAACAAAAGCCATCAACGCAGCATTAAAAATAAAAGATAAATGGGCCAACATGAGTTGGGAAAACAGGGCAAATATATTTTTAAAAGCCGCAGATCTGTTGGCTACCAAATATCGTCCTTATATTAACGGTACTACCATGCTTGGGCAAAGTAAAAATGCTTACCAGGCAGAGATTGATGCAGCTTGTGAGTTGATAGATTTCCTACGTTTTAACGTTCACTTTTTAAGTGATATTTATCGCCAGCAACCCATCAGCGGTCTGGGTATTTATAACCGTTTGGAGTATCGTCCGCTGGAAGGATTTGTATTTGCTTTAACGCCTTTTAATTTTACAGCGATTGGTGGTAATCTTCCAACAAGTGCTGCAATGTGTGGCAATGTGGTTATATGGAAATGTGCAAATACACAGGTGTACAGTGCACAAATGTTTATGCGTATTTTAAAGGAAGCTGGTTTACCGGATGGTGTGAT
Organism: Ferruginibacter sp.; assembly: GCA_039918155.1. Classification (GTDB taxonomy): domain Bacteria; phylum Bacteroidota; class Bacteroidia; order Chitinophagales; family Chitinophagaceae; genus Ferruginibacter. The sequence goes on along the minus strand of JBDSIB010000118.1, from coordinate 23,157 downwards.
CAACCTTGTTTTTATAGATGGTCCAACAATTGGGGAAGTAGTTTTCAATCATCCTGATTTTGCAGGCTTGCATTTTACCGGAAGTACTGGTGTGTTCAATAATATGTGGGCTACCATTGGTAAAAATATGAGTGGCTATAAAACCTACCCACGTATCGTTGGTGAAACCGGCGGTAAAGATTTTGTAGTGGCACATAAGTCTGCAGATGTAGATGTAGTGGTTACAGCCCTTGCCCGTGGCGCATTTGAGTACCAGGGACAAAAATGTTCTGCAGCTTCCAGAGCTTATATTCCATCTAACATGGCTGCAGAAGTAAAAAAGAAATTAGTAGAAAAAGTAAAGACCATGAAGATGGGTACGGTAGAAGATTTTACCAATTTCATCAATGCAGTTATTGATGAGAAAAGTTTTAATAAACTGGAAGGCTACATAAAAAATTCCCGTAAAAGAGACAGCGGTGCAAAAATATGGGTTGGTGGAAAGTGTGATAAAGCAGATGGTTATTTTATTGAGCCAACCATCATCGAAGCAAGTGACCCAAATTATGTTACCATGTGCGATGAGCTTTTTGGCCCTGTACTAACGGTATATGTATACGATGAAAATAAATTTGAAGAAACTTTAAAACTGGTTGATAGTACTTCTCCATATGCATTAACCGGTGCGGTGATTGCACAGGATCGTTTTGCGGTAGAATTAGCTACCAATAAGCTTCGCAACAGTGCAGGTAATTTTTACATCAATGATAAACCAACCGGAGCTGTGGTTGGTCAACAACCATTTGGTGGTGCAAGAGCAAGTGGTACTAACGATAAGGCAGGTTCGCAATTAAATTTGTATCGCTGGTTAAGTGCAAGAACAATTAAAGAAACATTTAATCCACCAACAGATTTTGGTTATCCGTTTATGGCAGAAAAATAATTTTTTACGGACAGTATACCAGCAGTCATCATCGTTGTGTCACTCACTTGTGCCGCATACCTTTGTTGAACAAATTGCAAGGTTTAAATTAATCCGGGGCTTGATTTATAAGAAAATATTAAACCGCATTACATAACATTGAAAATAATTTTAAATAAAGAACAACTTCATCTTTCCATTATAAGGTTAGCACATCACCTTATGGAAAATCATGTAAATGTGGATGATGTTGTTTTTATTGGAATTCAGCCAAGAGGAATTAAAGTAAGTGAGAAAATTGTTGAATGTATACAATCACTCTATCCTGGAAAAAAAATACAATACGGCCTGTTGGATATTACCTTTTACCGGGACGATGTACGGGAAGAATTCCATGTTGCCGGTAAAACGGATATTCCTTTTTCGGTAGAAGGTAAAAAAGTAATTTTAATAGATGATGTATTGTATACGGGCAGAACTATACGGGCGGCATTAGATGCTTTGCAGGATTTTGGACGTCCGCAAAAAGTAGAATTATGTGTGTTGGTTGATCGCCGCTTTAATCGGGAACTGCCAATTCAGCCCGATTACTATGGTAAAGCAATAGATACTTCTGTTTCTCAAAAAGTAAAAGTAGAGTGGGATAAAGAGGAAGTGGTACTATATTAATTATAATAGGCACTATGGTTACTTTTTATTTTTCAATTTTATATTTTTCATTTAGCTTCGCTGCTTAATGCAACTATCTACCAAACATCTCCTGGGCATTAAAGAACTTTCTCCGGAAGATATCTCCACTATTTTAGCTACAGCACAACAGTTTAAAGAAGTATTACAAAGGCCGGTAAAAAAAGTACCATCACTTCGGGATGTTACTATTGTAAATTTATTTTACGAAAACAGCACCAGAACCCGTATTTCTTTTGAGCTGGCAGAAAAAAGACTGGGCGCTGATACCATCAATTTTTCGGCTTCAGGTTCTTCTGTTTCCAAAGGAGAGACGCTTTTAGATACGGTTAATAATATCCTCAGCATGAAAGTGGATATGGTTGTAATGCGGCATAGTGCAAGTGGTGCACCCCATTTTCTTTCAAAATATTTGACTGATATTCCCATTGTAAATGCAGGTGATGGTATTAATGAACATCCAACCCAGGCATTATTAGATGCTTTCTCTATACAGGAAAAGATCGGAACATTAACAGGTAAAAAGATCTTACTGATCGGCGATATAATGCATTCAAGGGTAGCATTAAGTAATATTTATCTGCTTAAAAAAATGGGTGCAGAAGTGATGCTTTCCGGACCGCCGACATTAATTCCTCCTTACATTAAAGAGGCTTTTGATGTACAGGTTGAATATGATCTGAAAAAAGCGCTGCAATGGTGTGATGTAGCCAATGTGCTCCGCATACAGTTAGAAAGACAGAGCCAGGTTCTATTCTCGTCTTTGCGGGAGTATAATCATGCCTATGGAGTTACAAAAAAGATATTGAGCCAGGTAGGAAAAGAAATTGTTATCATGCATCCAGGTCCAATAAATCGTGGTGTTGAAATTGACAGTGATGTGGCAGATAGCGGGCAATCCATTATTTTGCAACAGGTAGAAAATGGTGTGGCCGTGAGGATGGCTGTGCTTTATTTGCTTGCGGGGAAGAAGAATGAATAGTCAATTAGTCAATAGTCAATAGTCAATAGTCAATAGTCAATTAACTTTACTAAATGCAAATTATGAAACCTCTTGAACCTTTTGAACATTTGAACTTTTAAACCTCTACTCATGCGGATATGTGTTTTCCCCGGTACTTTTGATCCGGTTACATTAGGTCACACTGATATAATTGACAGGGCATTGCCTTTGTTTGATAAACTGGTGATAGGCATTGGCCGTAATATAAATAAAGAGCCCATGTTCTCTGAACAGCAAAGGCTGGAATGGTTGAGGGATATTTATAAGGATAATGATAAAGTAGAAGCATTGGTATACGAAGGCCTTACGGTTGAGTGCTGCAAGAAAGTAGGCGCTAATTTTATATTGCGTGGTATCCGTTACGTAAATGATTTTGAATACGAAAAAGCCATTGCAGACATGAACCGCAGCCTGGCTCATAAAGTAGAAACAGTTTTCCTGACATGCCTGCCGCAATTTACTTCTGTGGCGTCTACACTTGTACGTGATGTTATAAGAAATGGGGGAGACGTATCTGCATTTTTACCTGAGGTTGTAAATGAAACTATTAAAAACAGCAAGTTTGTCAAATAGAATAATCTGGTTCAATAAAGAATTGCGTTTAGAAGATATGCAAACCCTAACGCCTGCCACAATGGGTACACATCTCGGTATGGAATGGGTAGAGCTAGGCCCGGATTTTTTAAAAATGCGTATGCCGGTTGATGAACGTACCAAACAACCCTACGGTTTATTGCATGGCGGCGCAAGCTGTGCGCTTGCTGAAACGGTTGGCAGTATTGCATCTCACCTGGTAATGGATGCGGAAAAATTCATTTGCGTTGGCCTTGAAATAAATGCTAATCATCTACGGAGTGCAAAAGATGGCTTTGTTACAGCTACTGCTACGCCACTGCACTTAGGTAACAGTACACATGTGTGGGATATTAAAATCCAGGATGATGGAGAGAGATTAATCTGTGTGAGCCGGCTTACTGTGGCAATACTGCTAAAAAGGTAATGAGTTAGCGTTAAGGCGCATCAAAAAAATCATGTAGTATATCCTTAATATTTTGATAGGTATTTGCAACCGGAATTTTTATATCTTTTGTTCCAAACCATTTTATTTCTGAAATATCTTCTTCTGCCTGCGGCTGTAATTCCTGTTTACTATTACTTATAAAATAATACCAATGGGTTATTTTTAAAAAATGTTTTCCATATTCATTATAGGTGTGGTAAGTCTCATTGATCTTCTTTTTCAGTGAAAGATATCTCACTCCCGTTTCTTCTTCAATCTCCCTTTGTGCTGCTAATTCCGGACTTTCGCCAGGTTCAATTTTGCCTTTTGGTAAATCCCATTTATCTCTTCTGTAAATAAAAAGTATTTCTTTTTTTTCATTCTGAATAATACCACCGGCAGCTTCAATTAAAGTAAAATGTTTAAAGAAAGATTTTTTAAGTTTATCCAGGTCTTCGCTATAAATAATTCCTGCATGAAAGCTTTCTTTTTTTATTTCATGTAACAGAGAATTAATGGCAGGTGTTGAAAGTTCATCAATAAAAACTGTATCCGGGTGTTTTTGAAGTTCATTTAAATTCGAATCCAGTTTATTGCACAAATAAACCGGTTTTTCATTAAAGTAAATTTTAATCTGCATAAGTACTTGTTTACATGGTAAAAATAAAACTTTTAAAGCCATATCATTTCTTTAAGAGGTTATATTTGCACATCTTAATATTAAAGTATGACTTCAAATGAAACCGGTATTGCAGAACGCCTTTTACAGGTAGATGCGGTAAAACTAAATATCAAACAGCCATACATCTGGGCAAGTGGGTGGAAAAGTCCTATTTATTGCGATAACAGGCGCATACTCTCTTTTCCTTACGATCGTGACTTTATAAAGAGTGAACTGTGCAGCGTGATATTTGAAAAATTTTCCCAGGCTGATTGTATTGCCGGTGTAGCTACTGCTGGTATAGCATGGGGGGCACTAGCTTCCGATCAATTGAAATTACCATATATGTACGTTCGTCCTGCTCCTAAAGAGCATGGTATGGGTAACCAGATAGAAGGTGCATATACTGAGGGTTCAAAAGTTTTAGTAATAGAAGATCTTATTTCTACCGGAAAAAGCAGTCTTAAGGTTTGTGATGCATTACAAAAAGCAGGCTTAACAGTTGTTGGAATGGTTTCGATTTTTAATTACGGGTTTCCACAGGCTACAGAAGCGTTTGACAAGGCAAATATTCCTTTTTATTCACTTAGTAACTATGAAATTCTGATAAACCTGGCAAAACAAAAAGGAATTGTATCAGATCTAGAGTTAAAATCTCTGTTAAACTGGCGTTCAAACCCTTCAGAATGGAATGTTTAAAATAAATTTGAAAAAAAATATTTATGAGACAACTTCAACTCACACTAGTAGCTTTATTTAGCCTTGCTACAACTGTTTTTGCCCAGCAAAAAGCTTCAGATAAAGCTGTTATTAAAACTCCAACTGTACAATGCGAAGAATGTAAGGATCGTATTGAAAAATATCTTGGTCACCAGTATGGTATTACCTCGGTAAAAGTAGATTACAAAAAGAAGACGACTACAGTAACCTGGCTTACAGACAGGACTAATATAGAAGTTATTAAAACAGATATTGCAAATGCCGGTTATGATGCAGATGATGTAACAGCTGAAGAAAGTGCATACAATAAGTTACCAAAATGCTGTAAGAAGCCAGCTAATTAAGCCAACTGCACAAATTGAATTGAATAAAAAAGCCCGTTCTAAACGGGCTTTTTTATTATTTAAATAAGGAGAAATTCTGAACCGTAGTATAATCTACGTTGAATGTTTTATAAACACCTGCCTTTCCCACTTTCACTTTTCCGAGTAATCGTATATTAATATCCTTATTAAAAAGGCTAGTCAGTCCATTTTTCAAAAGATTTTTCATGTCCAGGTCAACCTTCAGAGGTATGGTGAAAATATCCCTTTTGGGAATAGCTACCTGTACATCCTGACTTGAATGACCTAAGAAAGTACTATCAACAAACAGGTCTAAATCTGTCCTGTTTAATTGCAAACCAAAATTGTTTGGATTATAATAAACCAGATCCATCTTCAAAGTGGCGCCAGCAAATCCTACTTTATCAATTGTTATGTTTTTGTATTCCCGAAATTCCAGGTCTTTAGGGGAGCGACATGATGTCATAATAATAATAAAAGAGAATAGGAATAGGGGCGTATATCTAAATTTCATAAAATTAAAATGTTCCTGCAAGATAAATAAAGAAAGGGGGATTAAATCAAGATTATTTATTCATTTTTTTTAGCTATAAATATTAGTTTTTTAGTGATTTAATTAAATTGTATACTTATTTTTATTAACTATATAAAGTAGTATATTATTTATTTATTAAAATAATGATTATAAATTAATTATAATAGTTTACATAAACTTTTATAATACCAATTAGTCACCTTTATAATGAACTTTAATTTTTATTTTCGCATTATATTAGGAGTTTAATAATTATTTTATTAAAAAGATAATAATTATATGATTATAATATATTTGTGAACATAAAATAAAATTTAATTTAATTGATATTTATAATTTATATTTAATTAATATATTAAAACTCTGTTTTGGACTTTATTAGCTTAGATGGACTAAGTTTTTGAATCTGTCTTTAACTATATACATAAGTGGTTATAGAACTATAGTATTTAACACTAATGAGAAGTGACATTATGTCTTCTAAATTAAAAGAATCACCTACTTTCTCTTTCCAGGGATAATTAATAAATTTTTTCTAAATTAAATACGTATTGAATGGATCATATCTAATGAATTTGGTTTTTAATAGCATATTTTTTTAAAACATCTAACATAATGCCATTTTTACTTAATTGATGTGGAAATTACGGTTAGCCCGTTTTGGATTATTGAAAACAGTTATTATGTTTGCATCAGAAATGGTTGATGACAATTACCTCTGTTATTCTCTCTTTCTTTCTTTTAGCCTCCAATCTCCGAAAACTGATTTTCACATCAGGTTAAGCCCAAACAAAACAACTCTAAACCACAACGAATGAATAAATTTTACATTTACCTAAACGTTACCCTTACACCTATACTAAATACACTTTCTTTGCATTTCTTCCCTGGATACGATAATAAAGTGGATCAACTGAAACCTGTTAAGGTTGAAGTTCGGAGTAGAATTCCTATATATAGTAATAGGTAATTTATCATTATTCTCAGAATCATTTCCACTATCTAATTTAAACCGTGTATTAATTCCACTATTCATTGTCGATTTTATCGGCGAGGCTATGAACTGCTTTCATCTTTTAAAGCAATGAATATGAAACATATAATATTTACGATTGGGTTTTTATTGGTTATTAATTCTGGCGTAAATGCGCAAACCAAGAATTCTTTTATTGAAATAAAGGACTTTGCCGCTAAGATTGAAAATAGCAACCTGCTTATAAATTGGAATAGTAGTGCAGAGGGACAGGATAATTACTGGGAAGTACAGGGGAGTAAAGATGGTAAAACATTTTCAACTATTGGAATTGTACTGGGAGCCGATCCTGCAGAAGGCGGATTTAAATATAAACAGTCGATTGCGAAAGTAAAACCAGGTCTTAAATATTACCGGGTATTACATATAGAATCAGATGCAAAAGCAACTGCAAGCAACACAATAGGTGTTTCAAAATAATTTTCTGCCCTTGGGGTATGAATGAAGATGTTTTCTTTGGGGGTTACAGAACCAAAAGGTTCTTAACAAAGGGCTGTATTTCTATACGGCCCTTTTTATTTTTTTTCATTATAAATACCTTTCAGCACATCATATTTCTTTAGTAAATTACAGCCCTTCCTGTTTATTAATAAATGCTAATGAGAAAATTTTTACTATTACTATTATTATCAATTTCTTTTTTAATTTCTTCAGCCCAGGACTTTTCTAATAAAGGCAAAGAATTCTGGTTGTGTTCGCCTACACATGTTGATGGATCTAATTTAGCAACACTTAGTATTTTTATTACCTCAGACCAGGCAAGCAGTGGTACCATTACAATGCCCAATAATGCTTTTTCAGCGACTTTTAATATTGCAGCAAATGGCATCCAGGAAATTAAAATATCGTTGGTTTCCTATCCGAATGTAAAAATTCGTAACAATGAGTCTGACCAGGTTTTAAAAAAATCCATACATATACAGGTAGATGCAGGAAAAGCACCAGTAGTTGCTTATGCACAACAATGGGCGGGAGCAAGAAGTGCAGCTACTTTACTATTACCGACAAATGTATTAAGTACAAAATACTTTGCAGTGAGTTTTTCTCAAAATGGTTCTGCAAGTTCCACTACAGGGGATCCAGCAAAGTCACAGTTTCAAATTATAGCGATAAAGGATAATACAGTAGTGCAGATAACCCCAAAAGTAAATGGAGTACTTCAAACGCCTTTTACTATTACATTGCCACTGGCTGGGGATATGTATCAATACCAGGATGAGCCTGATAACACGGGTATGTCCAATATTGATTTAACGGGTAGTTATATAGAATCATTAGCTTCCGGTTTGGAAGGATGTCATCCGATTGCTGTTTTTTCCGGAAGTTCAAACACAACTTTTGGAATTGCAGGTTGTGGAGGCGGGTCCGATTCGTATGACCCGTTATGGCAGCAATTATATCCTGTAACTACATGGGGTAAAAACTTTGGTTTCATGCCCTTTGCAGATTATCCAAGAGGAAATCCTTACAGGGTAATGGCTTCTGAAGATAATACTAATGTATATTTTAATGGTGCTCTCGTCGCCACATTGAATAAAGGGGATATTTTCCCAAATGATTATACAACTATTACACCTCCTGTAATTGTAGAGCCTACGAATATTACTGCCGATAAACCAATTTGTGTAGCACAATATGCACAGAAACAAGCGTGCGCTGGTAATAATATCGGAGATCCTGATATGGTTATCTTAAATCCAATTGAACAAAATATCAGTAACATAAAAGTTTTTTCTTCCACTAACCAGGCTATAACCCATCAATGGGTAAACGTACTTTTAAAGACAGCTGCCATTGGCAGTTTTAAAATAAATAATGCAGTACCAACAGCAATATGGCAATCTTTTGTAAATCTTCCTGGATATTCATATTTAAGACAATCGCTTATAGGACTATCTTCTGCAACGTTAGCAGCCGATAGCGGTTTTAATGCTATTTGTTATGGATTTGGGAATGTAGAAAGCTATGCCTATTCGGCCGGTACAAATGTGATCGATCTTTATACAAAACTAGGAGTATCCTCACCATTTAATATAGAAACAACACCCGCAATATGTACAGGAGAAAGTTTTAAATTTAAAGTTTCACTACCCTATAAAATAGATTCAATCGATTGGGATTTTGGGCCAGTACCCAACCCAGCACCTGTTAGAGTAAAATATCCTCCATTGTCACCTGACTCTACTACCATTGTAAATGGTAAAATTATTTATTGGTATTCAACACCTTCTAATTATAATTATACCACTGTAGGTATTTATCCAATTAATATAAAAACATATTCTCAAAACACGGAAGGTTGTGGCAATGTGCAGGAACTGGATTTCTCATTAGATGTTTCTAATCCTCCAACTGCAGCATTTACAAATACTACTCCGGGTTGTATTGCCGAGCAGGTTCAATTTACAGATCAAACAACTGGCGGCAAACCTACCTATATGTGGTTTTGGGATTTTGGCGATCCAGGTAGTGGTGCACAAAATATTTCTACTTTAAAGAATCCAACACATACTTTCTCCACTTCTGGAAATCATACTGTAAAATTCAGTACAATCACTACTGCAGGTTGTGTAAGTAGTACAATTAGTAAATTGATAAATGTACCTGCATTGCCGGCAGCTACTATATCCGGTGGAGCTACTGTATGCCAGAATAGCCCGGCACCTGCAGTCACTTTTATTGGTACTGATGGAACTGCGCCATATATTTTTACATACCATATTATTACAGATGGGGTAGCAGGACCAGCTGTAAATATTACTTCTGCCGCAGATGGAAAAGCTTCTATAACTCCACCCGTGGGAGTAGCCGGAACATTTGTTTATTCCTTAGATAATATAAAGAACGGTACTTCTACTTTATGTACTAAAGTAATATCTGGCCAAACTGTTACAATTAAAATAAATCCTTTACCGGCTGCTGGTGTAAGTGGTACAACAGCAGTTTGTTTAAATACTCCTGCAACTGTTTTATTTACCGGTTCCGGAAGTACAGCGCCTTACACATTTACGTATACAATTGATAATGGCTCAGGGGCTGGCCCAGCACAAACAATTAGTACAACTGTTGGTAATAGTGTTACTTTAAATGTGCCTACAAATGTTACAGGTAATTTTAAATATACATTGCTTAGTGTCAAAGATGCTTCCACTACTGCATGCACACAATTACAAACGGGTTTTGCTACAGTTACAGTCAATCCGTTACCTACTGCAACAATTAGTGGTAGTACAGAAGTTTGTCTGAATACAGCTTCCCCACAGATACTCTTTACAGGAGCAAATGCTACAGCCCCATATACATTTACCTATACTGTAGATAATGGAACTGGCCCAGGTGCTTCGCAAACTATAAAAACTACGGCGGGTAACAGCATTACTCTGGCAGTACCAACAAACATTGCGGGTACTTACACTTATAAATTAATAAGTGTGAAAGATGCAAGTTCTACAGCCTGCTCACAAGCGCAGGTTGGATCAGTTGTAATAAAAATAGATGCTTTACCTCAGGCTTTATTTAATTTTTCTACTCCTTCCTGTGAGAATGGAATCATAGATTTTGATGCATCTGGCTCTGTTGCAAATGTGGGTACTATTACAGGATGGCAATGGAATTTTGGAGATGCAAATGCCACAACTTTAAATCCAAATACTTCAAGTATTCAAAAGCCAATGCATAATTTTTTGAAAGCAGGTAATTATATAGTTACATTAAAAGTTTCTACTGATAAGGGCTGCGAAAGTATTTTACTTTCAAAAACTGTAACCATTAATCCAAGACCTAAAGCAGGTTTTATACTTCCTGAAGTTTGTTTATTTGATCCTTTCGCACAGTTTACAGATAGCAGTAAAATTATTGGCGGAAGTATTACAGGTTGGGATTGGAATTTTGGTGATGCAAGTGCGACACCTGCAAATCCTAATATTTCTAATGTTCAAAATGCAACTCATAAATATATTGCTGCAGGTGCTTACCAGGTAAGATTAGTGTCGATCAGTAATATGGGATGCAGAGATACGCTTACGCAAACGCTGATAGTAAATTCAGGAAATCCAATTGCAGATTTTGTTCCTTTAAATGCAACAGCAAATTGTGCGAATGACTCAGTTGCTTTTCAAAATAAATCCACTGTAAGTTCTGGCATTGTAACAAAACTTGAAATAGTGTGGGATGTAACTGCTGCGCCATCTGTAATTGAAACGGATGAAACTCCTGTATTTGATAGAATATATAAACACAAATACCAAGATTTTAATACTCCACTTACAAAAATTTACAATGTAAGAGTAAGAGCCTACTCTGGAGGTGTTTGTTTCTCAGATAAAATTCAAGCAATCACATTAAATGCTTCTCCAAAAGTTCAGTTTAATACTTTGCCGAATGGATGTATTGATGTTCCGTCTTATCAGTTAACGCAGGCATCTGAAATTGCTGGTGTTCCGGGTACAGCTGTTTATAGTGGGGATGGAGTTACAATGGTTTCTCCCGGAGTATATAGCTTTAGTCCGTCTGCCGCAGGTAGTGGAACACATATAATCAAGTACGTATTTACCTCTTCAGCTGCCGGTTGTCTTGATTCGGCAAGTAAACCAGTCACAGTATATGCAAATCCGACAGTAAATGCAGGACCAGATGCAGGGATACTGGCTGGTGGAAATATAACGCTTCAACCAACAGTTACGGGTACCGGTTTAAAATATGTATGGTCATGGAATAATGGAAGTATTGATGGAGGGCTTAGTAATAAGAATATTAAAAATCCTGTTGCAAGTCCATTAGAAGATATAACGTACACACTTACGGTTACGGGTACTGGCGATTGTACTGCAAGGGATGATATTTTTATTAAGGTATTGCAGGCTCCAAAAATCCCGAATACTTTTTCTCCAAATAATGATGGTATAAATGATTTTTGGGTAATAAAATATCTCGATACCTATCCAAACAACAGAGTGCAGGTATTTACCAGGACGGGCCAGAAAGTTTTTGAATCCAGGGGTTATAAAACTCCATGGAATGGTACCTTAAATGGAAAATCATTACCTGTAGATACATATTATTACATCATAGAACCGGAGAGCGGAAGGAAACCAATAACAGGGTATGTGACAATAATAAAATAATATTTTAATTAAAGAGACTATCTAAAATATAGAAATGAAGAAGGTATTTTTATTTGTTGCGAGCTTGATGATATACTTTACAGTTGCTGGCCAGGCAAAGCCTTCCTATACTCAATATGTTTTGAATAATTATATTTTGAATCCTGCGGTTACCGGGATAGAAAATTATGTAGATATTAAATTAGATAATCGCAATCAATGGACAGGGATTGACGGAGCTCCGGTTACTTCTTATTTCAGTATACAAGGACCAATTGGTAAATCTGATCTGCGAACAAGTGCAACATCCTTCCAGGTGCCTGGAGAAAACCCACGTGGCAAACAATATTGGGAAGAGTATACTGCGCCTAAACCACACCAGGGAATTGGTTTTATCGCAATGAATGATAGAGCAGGATATTTAAACAGGTGCTCGCTTTCTGCTTCTTATGCTTATCATCAACCCTTAGGTGTAAAAACAACTTTGGCTGCCGGATTTAATGCAGGTATATCAAGTGTTAGCCTGGATAGATCAAAAATTAATTTTGCAGATCTTGATCCGAACGATCCTGCAATTGGCTATACTGATGGAGATCTGAAAAAAATAAAGCCTGAGATAGGGGCGGGGCTTTGGTTATATTCGGCAAGATATTTTGCCGGCATTTCTGTATTGAATGTTATACCTGGAAAAAATAAATTTGTAAGAGATGATAAATATGGAGCGTATTATACTCCTAATTATTTTGTAACTGCAGGTTACCGTGCTAATATTGATGATGATTTTAATCTTATTCCTTCAGTTATGTTTCAGTATTGGCAACCACAACTATTAGGGGTACATGTAAATGCTAAACTTCAGTACCAGGATAAATTATGGATAGGGGCAAGTTATCGTTATGGCGATCTTATTTCGGGTTATTCCGGAATGGCGGGTATTAATGTCGCAAATACATTTAATATCAGTTACTCTTACGAAGTAGCTGCCACCAACCGTTTAAAGGCATATACCGGGAACACCCACGAACTAATGATCGGTTTTATAATCGGAAATAAATACGGCGATACCTGCCCAAGAAATGTGTGGTAAAATTTTCTAATATTATTATTGTACGTTATCAGTAATTTGATAAGTTGAAGAATCTGATTTTAGTTTAAGGCTGTCTTTTGGAGTCTTGATCTCTGTGGTCATGTACAAAGGCTTAGTTACCCATTTGCCTTTTATTAACTGCACCCGGTACACCTGCGTTACAATTTTACCTGAAGAATTTTCTTCGCTTATTTCTACCTGTTTGCTTAAAGTAACAGCAGGTATTTTTAATGCAACGGGCACAGCTTTATAATTTTCCCGAATCTCATTTTTGTAAGAAACTTCAGGCTTATTTATTTTTTTAGCAACAGGAGATAATTGCTTTGTATTTTTAATTTCATTTGTGCTGACAGTTATTGTATTGTCACTTGTAGTTGTTGTTGAAATAATCGTTGTGATCTGTTTAGTTTTCTCTTTTGTATTCGCAAAATATTTTGCTTCTTGTTTTGTAGAAATTATTTTATCATCGTTATTTTTAAAAACACCCAGTAAAAAAATGTTTATTATAAAAATAAAAAATAGAAATGCAACAACAGGAATTTGGAAATGTTTATTAGAGAATTTTTGATTTTTCTCACTTGAAAAAAACTGAATGCGTTTTAATAATTGTTGTTTTGTACCTGTCGCCGCAAGCTGCAGAGAATTATAACTTTTCTGATCTTCGATCTTTAATAATGCTTCAGCATAAAGAATAGGAGAGTATTTAAACTGTATAACCTGTGTGTCGCAACTTTTTTCTCTTTCCAGATTTATTTTTTGTGCTACTATTCTAAAGAATGGATTAAAAAAGTATATCGCTTCACTAACCAGTAATAGCCAGTTCAGCAAATAATCATTATTTTTTATATGCGTCAGTTCATGAATGATGAGGGTTTCGGTTTCCTGCACATTCAAATTATTCATAAGTGCAATTGGTAATAGAATAATGGGTTTTAAAAAACCAAATGTCAGCGGCGTATTAACCCGGTTAGAATACCAAACCTGTACTTTTCTTTTTATACCAAATTCATAAGCTTTTAAAGTACTGAACATCCTTGTATCACTACATGGCCGTTGGAGATCAGAGCTATATTTATTTTTAAACGAGATACAATTTATAATAAGAGACCCAATTTTGAAAAATACAATAAAACTGTATGCGTAAAAAATATATCCTGCAGATTGTTGCAATCCCGATCCTATAATATGTTTTGAAATTAAACCTGCGAATATGTTTTCGTAAAAAACAGGTTTATTATAGTAATAGAAAAAAGTAAAGAAACTTGTACATACCTGGAGTAGGATTACAGTGTACAAGACATTTCTTTTGAAAGTTGGGTGTAGCTTCGTAAACAATCCAAAACAAAAAAGTGAAAGTATTAATAATACAGCCATCTGCCAGATGCTATGAAGCATTGTAACAGCAGAACTATAATAGAATTCTTTCATCTTTTAAACGGTTATTTTTTTGCTTTTAATTCAGCTATTAAATCTTCTATTTTTTTTAGCTCTGCATTGCTTGCCTTATGTCCACCAAGTGCCTGCATTACCAACTCAGCAGAAGAACCTGCAAATAAGTTATTGATCATTTTATTTACAAATTGCTGTTGGGTATTTTCCTTCGAAACCGCAGCGGTATAAATATGAGTTTTACTGCTACTGTCCCTTGTAACAAGTCTTTTTTCAAACATGATCTGCATTAACTTAAGGGTGGTCGTGTAGCCAGCATCTTTTGTTTTACACAACTCTTCATGTACAGTTCTTACTGTTACACTTCCTTGTTTCCACAGTACGGATAATATTTCAAGTTCTCCATCTGTGGGCCTTGTACTTTTCTTTTTTAGCATAATACGATTTATTTCGTATTGCAAAGTAAGAAATTATTCGTAAAACGAATGTCCATTTTATAATTTTTTTTTAATCTTAACTGTATTGGTGTTCTCCTAAAAGCAAAAACTTCCATATCGTTTAATATGGAAGTAATAATTTAATTCTGTGAGGTTTTGGTTTTTCGCCATCATCGCCAGGTAAGGAGCATAGGCTGGATAATTGTTTGGTTTGGTTTTTAATGGAAATGGATAAAATAGAAGTTGACTGATATTGAATTTCTTCGATCTTTCTTTGGGATATTGAAAAAAGTATTTTTGGTTTTTATTCTGGATTTGGATATGATTGATATTTAACCGATATCAATCAACTTCTGATACAAAGATGCACAGGATTAGCTTACTGTACAAGCGCATTATTGCTCTTTTATTGTATTGATGTAATTACCGGAAAAATTAATAAATAAGTACATCACACTAAGTAGTAATACTTTTTTGGAGAAGTACTATTACGACAAGTGTATCGGAGATTTGGAAACTTTATCAAATAAAAAACCCCTTGACGAATCAAAGGGTTTTTATTTATTATTTCTTTTTAATCTTATTTCTTAGTAACTCTTACATCAATTCTGCGGTTCTGAGCTCTTCCTTCTGCTGTATTATTATCAGCAATAGGATATTGCTGTCCGTAACCTTCAGCATCAAGCCTTGCTGCATCAACACCTGATTTTACAAGTTGCGCTTTGGCAACATTTGCTCTTTCCTGCGAAAGATTAAAATTAACAGCGCTGTCACCAGTGTTATCTGTGTAGCCACCTAATTTCAAAGTTACATTTGGGTAAGCTTTTAAAATAGCTGCAATATTTTTAACCTGTTGCTGTGATGAAGTCTTTAAGACTGATTTCCCTGTTTCAAAATAAAGCCTGTCCATTGTAAACCAGGTATTCTTATCTACTGCTTTATTAGTATCATTAAGAAAATCTACCAATCTTGTTTCTCCACTGTTATGGCCAACATTAATTTCTTTGCCATCAGCAAGTTTTAAATTGCCCATTGCGCCTTCATCATATACAAAATCACCATCAGCATTTACTTTACCTGGCAATACTACCGCTGCAGAAGTTTTAGTGATGTTCGATGTGTCTACCGTCGTTAAAGTATTATTTGTATTTACTTCTGCTGTAACCAACCCCTGCATTTTAAGCATTGTTTTGATCTGCTTATCACGGTTTGCTTCAATCTTATCATGGTGCAAAACAGCAAGCGTAGGAGCTATCACGAGAGAAACAATACTCATCAATTTGATCAAAATGTTCATGGATGGTCCCGATGTGTCTTTAAAAGGATCTCCTACAGTATCACCTGTTACAGAAGCCTTGTGTGGTTCCGATTTTTTGTAATGCATTTCGCCATTGATCTCTACACCTTTTTCAAAAGATTTCTTTGCGTTATCCCATGCACCACCGGCGTTATTTTGGAAAATACCCATCAACACACCACAAACTGTAGCACCAGCTAAAAAACCACCCAGTACTTCAGGACCGAAAACGAACCCGATAATCAGCGGAGATAAAATTGCGATAGCGCCAGGTAACATCATTTTTTTCAAAGATGCTTCGGTAGAAATTGCTACGCACTTATCATATTCAGGCTTGCCTGTACCTTCCATAATACCTGGGATGGTGCGGAACTGACGGCGAACTTCTTCCACCATTGCCATGGCTGCTTCACCCACGGCTTTAATAGCCAGTGATGAAAAGATAAAAGGAATCATACCACCAACAAATAAACCAGCCAATACATCAGCATGGTAAATATCAATGCCATCGATTTTTGCAATACCAACGAATGCAGCAAACAAAGCCAATGCTGTCAATGCAGCAGAAGCGATCGCAAAACCTTTACCACTTGCAGCAGTTGTATTACCAACAGCATCAAGGATATCCGTTTTTTCACGAACGTCAGCAGGCAATTCACTCATTTCTGCAATACCACCTGCATTATCTGCAATCGGGCCAAAGGCATCAATTGCAAGCTGCATAGCAGTTGTGGCCATCATACCTGCCGCTGCGATAGCCACACCATATAAACCTGCACATGCGTATGAACCATATATACCACCTGCCAATACAAGGATTGGAAGCAACGTACTTTCCATACCTACTGCAAGTCCACCAATAATATTTGTAGCATGGCCAGTACCGGATTGACGAATAATGCTCATTACCGGGCGCTTACCCATTGCCGTGTAATATTCAGTAATGATACTCATCAATGCACCTACTACAAGCCCCACCATGATTGCCCCGAAAATGCCATTTTTTGTAAAAACAGTATCACGAAGTATCATGCTATCCGGCATTAAGTATTGCACGAGGAAATAGCATCCAATAGCTGTAAGGACCATCGATCCCCAGTTACCCATGTTTAATGCGCTTTGCACTTTATGTGTGCTCAAGCCAGCATTATCGCCGATACGCACAAAGAAAGTTGCGATGATAGAAAATATAATTCCCATAGATGCTATTAGCATCGGGAGTAAGATAGGAGAGAAGCCAGCAAAATGATCGGAAGCAGCCGCAGCAGTAGTAGTAAGTGTTTCACGGCCAAGCACCATCGTTGCAAGAACGGTAGCAACATAAGAACCGAACAAATCCGCACCCATACCGGCTACATCACCTACATTATCACCTACGTTATCTGCAATCGTTGCAGGGTTACGAGGATCATCTTCGGGGATACCGGCTTCAACTTTACCCACAAGATCAGCACCCACATCGGCAGCTTTTGTATAGATACCACCACCTACACGAGCAAACAATGCAATGGACTCAGCACCCAAAGAAAATCCGGTAAGAATCTCAATGGTGCGTTCCATCTCTACTGTATCTACGCCTGAATGAGGAGCAAAAACCATCTTAAGAATAATGTATAAACCGCCAAGTCCAAGTACCGCAAGTCCTGCAACACCCATGCCCATTACTGAGCCGCCGGTGAATGATACATTTAATGCTTTCCGTAAACTTGTACGGGCAGCTTGTGCTGTGCGTACATTGGCTTTGGTAGCGATACGCATACCGATAAACCCTGCTAAGGCGCTGAAAAAAGCTCCCAGTACAAATGCTATTGCAATACTCCAATGACTATTGGAATTGGAATAGCCCATAACACCCAATAATATACCGCCGATAATTACAAAATAAGCAAGTATCTTATATTCAGCTTTTAGAAAAGCCATTGCGCCTTCAGCAATGTATGTGCTTATCTCTTTCATGCGTGCATTGCCGGCATCCTGTTTAGATACCCATGCAAACTTTATAAAAGTGTATAAAAGCCCTACAATACCCATTGCAGGAACTACATAAATCAAATTTTCCATAATAAAATTTAAGCTGTTTTTTGGTCGGCAAAAATAGGGTAAATGCGCCAAAAATCAGATATATATGGATATCTAATTTAAACTGTCAATATTTTGAAGATAGCTATAGCTTTTGAACAGGTTTTTTAAGCCGTTTTTTAAAGTTTATTTTTAATCTGTGGAAGTAGCCTGTTTTCGCTTTCAGTGCGATTTGATACTGTTAATGTGATTCTTATTAACCAATGCATAACGTTTTAAATAAGTTACAGCTATTAGTTTTAAGTTCTAAAACCAAAAAATTATCATGAAAAAATTAATGATTGCAGCGATCCTTTTGATGGGATTCGGAATTGGAGCCAGTGCTCAAAAAACACAGCCCACGCCTCCTCCTACCACTAAGCCAATGCATGTAGTAAAAACTACAACTGCCGCAACGGCAACAAAGGTAGTACCAATGACAAAAACTACAGCTGCGCCAAAAGCAGCAGTTGTCACTAAAACTACAACATCAACTTCAACAAAAATGAAGGCTAACGGTACGCCGGATATGCGTTACAAAGCCAACAAAATGAAAGCAGCACCAGTAGTAGCAGGACCAACCAAGAAAGATGGTACCGCTGATATGCGTTACAAAGCGAACAAAGTAAAACATTAATAGTACAACTTCTTCTGAGCAAAAATTAGATTTGATATTAAATAGTAAAGCACTTCAGAAATGAGGTGCTTTTTTTATTTTGAACTATTGAAATTGATTTATTCAAACAATTCCAGTTTGTTTTTGGGTCTTCTGTTATCCATCCATTTAAATCCTTTAAGTAATTTCTGATCGGAGGGAGTTTGTTTCAATGGATACATTGTTCCATCTACATTATTAAAATATTTCACTCTGTTCAACTCTTTGTTCAAAAAATAAACATCAATTACATCTGCCTTTGTTCTGTTCATACCAACATAGGCACTGTCATCATCGAGGGGATAGTAAATGCTTTCGGCGGGCGAGCCTTTTACTCTTACATAATCAATATTGCCATCTTTAAAATATGCATTGATAGTGCGGCCTGCTATCTGATCATACATGGCCTCGTTTTCTTTATTAATGATCATGCCATTATTAAAAACGTATAATCTTTTGGGCTGCTGTTTTTCTGTAAACAAATACATAGTATCACCGCTTACCTGGCTTTCGTTATTCCAGAAAACCGGATCGTAAAACAAACGGAATACGGAATCTTCTGTTGAATAATACATGCTGTCGCCTACAGCCTGCAAAGAGTCGTTGAATATTTTTACATTATGAAAGCCGAGAAAATACCGGATACTATCTGAAGTACTGGTGGAAACATTTACTGACATTGTTTTAGTCAAAGTATCATTTACAACAACCGTTTTTTTAGAGGACGAATCATATTTTCTCAATCCGGAAAAAAGCGTATCTGCGGCAACGTAAGTACTATCGTTATCTCTGTAAATGATCATCACAGGTTTGCGGGTACCCAGGAAAGTTCCTGTTTTTTTATCAATGAGTATCTGATCACCGATCATAATAACTCTATTTACGCTGTCTACAATTTTACCATTACCTTCTACCTGGAGTACACCCGATTTTTCATCGTAAGCAAGCTTGTTACCTGTTACCGAACGGGTACTATCTGCATAATTGGTGCGATCATAAAACAGTGCTTCGCCTGTTTGTAAATTATAGGTACCTGATTTTGTACGGATGACAGCACCGTCCTTATTTACGATTCGGGTTGGGGAAATGAATGTTGCAATTCTTGTTTCCGTATTATATAAAAGACTGTCAGCAACAATATCATATTTGGGATCTACAAGGTGGACATATTTTTTAAAATAAACATCCTTTGTGTCTGAATAATAAACTGCGTCAGAACTTGTCAGAATTGTTTTACCATTTACAACCCGACCGCCGTTTTTGTAAGTCGCTATGCCAGTAGCAAGATTATAAACAAGATCATCTGTATAAAGCGTGGCTTTGCCATCAGTAAGCTTTACATTTTTCTTTAAATATGCTATACGCTCTTTGCCTACGTACTTTAAATATTGTGAATAGGTATTGACAGAATCATTGTCATTGATATGAACATTGCCAAAAACTTCTGCAATGGTAGTCTGCTGGTTCAAAGCAATGCTGTCGCCGTATAATGTAGTATTGCCTTGCTTTATAATAGCATTACCAATCAGCATTTTTAAAGTAGTGTTGGAGTCTATTGTTTGCTGGCGTAATTTTTTTGAAAAGATGATCTCAATAATTCGTGTGGTATCCTGCGGCACTTGTGCATAAGCCTGACCTAAGCAGCAAAAAAAGAATAGGAGAGTAAAGTATTTGTATAAACGGTTCAGCTGGTACAATTTTTATATGCTGCAAATTGCTGATTTTATTTTTAATATAATCACAAAGTTTTGTTTGCAGATCGCTTCTGTATATAATGGATGAATAAATGGGCTGTACTGATGACCACAGGTATGCTGTACAAGTGAGTGACCCCGAGTTCCACTGCTTTCGTCGGGGCAGGCACAACACTGATGCTATGAAAAACAAATTCCGGTAAACAAAATTATTCCTTAACCTTTTCTATATAATAAGGAGAATTAAGTGTATCCGGGGTTGGTATTTGTAAAGGACTCACTTGTTGTTTTTTTCCAAAAACAGAAATGCTCACATACCTTTTTGGATTTGTTCTAATATCATCCAGCAACAGGTTTAATTTATTACCGGTAGATGCAAGATTCTTATACAAGGTAGGATCGTTCAGCATTAAACCCAGAGAACCATTTTTGCTGTCAACCTTACTTACGATAGATTTCAAGTTACCGATAGTTGCATTAAGCGTATCAAGTGTTTTCTTAAAATTCAGGTTCGCTAATCTGGAAGTAGTAGTATCCAGATTTGATAGAACACTGGTTATTTTAGGGTTATTGGCCGCAAGGTTAGCAGTAATAGAATTGACGTTAGTAAGTGTTTTTGCCAGTGCGCCTGTCTGTTGATTTAACATTACTTGCAATGAAGCAGAAGATAAAACCATTGAGGCAGTTAATTTATTAAGATTCTCAAGAGTAGCACCAATGTTATTTTTTGCATTTGGGTCAATTACGCCGTTAATGTTTGCCATCAAAGTATCCAGGGAACTGATAGCTTTTTTTACTTCATACAATACAGGATCTACTTTTCTTAAAATGTCATCGAACACACCTGCATTCGCTTCTGTAAGTATGGTATCCCTGTTTGATAAATTAGCATTTGCATCGCCCAGTTTTATTTCCACACTGGTGGTGCCAATAGGATTAGGTTTGATGATGGCAATGGAATTCTTTGGGATATTTATATTTTTGGTGATATTTAGTTCTACCATTATCTGCCGCATGTCCTTATCTGTACTTATTTTATATACAGTGCCAACCTGCAAGCCATTTATTACGATAGGGTTTGAAGGCTGAAGACCTTGTACATTGCCGTATTTGGCATACAGGGTAGTATCATTACTGAATAACTTTTTGCCTTTAAGAAAATTGAAGCCAAGTATTAATATAGTAACACAAATAACAGCTATAGCACCGACTTTGGTTTCATTTGAAATTTTCACCTGGTATAATTTTAATGATAATTTTGATTATTAATTTAAGCCAACTAATAAAAATGCCGGCAGTTTAGTCCATTTGTTTCATCAAACTTTTGGATGTAAGTTATTTACCAATTAGTTAGCCAAAAAGAAAATTAGTAAAAAATAATTTAATTTTTATCTCCTTTAGGTGATTCAAGCTGTTGTTTATAGCGGATAACGGCCTTTGTTATTGCTTCTGCCAGTTCCTGCTGGCCTTTATCGCTGTTGAGATATCGTTCATCAGAAGGATTGCTGATAAACCCGGTTTCTACTAAAATAGCGGGCATATTTGTGGCTTGTAATACCCATATTCCTTTTTGGCGTTGATTTACGCCTAAAGCCTGCCTGCCGGTTTCATCAACGGCGTCATTTACATAGGTTGCCAAAAGGTCACTTTTTTCCTGGTAACGTTTGGCGTATACCTGGGCTAATACTCTTCCGGCAGGTGTATTAAAATCAAAATTATTATAAGCGGAGTCACTGCCACCATTATCTATATCAAAATCGCCTTCTTCTTTTATTATAGCTTGTAACTTCTCACTTGTTTTGTGAGCAGCAAATATCCACACACTTGTACCTTGCCTTGTAGTTGGTATTTTAAAGTATTCATATACAGGTTCAGTTACTTCATATGGAGTCGATATTTTTTTTCTCTTTTTCCCTTTACCAGTATGGCTTATTCTATAATGCGTCACTTTTTTAGAACCTATTTGTCTTCTCCCTGTTTTTAAATTGACTGCATCAGCATGTATGCAAATAAAGAGATCTCCATGTGCCTGGTTGGCGATATCTGCTTTTTCTCTGGGGTTTTGGAAAATGTCTGTAGTACGTGTAGGAACAATGTTCAGGTCAGGCAATTGTTTTTTTAATTCTACAACCAGTTTTTTTGAAATGTCTAAAGTAATATCCTTTTCCCTTGACCGCAGAGAATTCTCGTAAGTACCGGTAGCGCCTGCATCAGTACCACCGTGCCCGGCATCAACTATAATTGTTTTTAATTTTTTAGATGATTGTGAAAATGAATGAAGTTGTGAAAGGGTAAAAAAACTGGTTAGTAGTAAAATAAACAATCCTCTTTTCTTCAGCATAATTTTCCAGATTTTAATAGGTTTTGTTATAATTAAATTAATTAAACTTTACGTTTTGTATTAATAGCTATTTTTGCTTTTATCACTTATGAGCGACAGAAACAAAGGTAATGCAAAAAACAGTTTAGGCTGGCTCTGTGTACTGCCGTTTATAATATTAACGTATTGCAGTGCAGGTTTTAGTATTTCGGGTGACTTTTTTAACAATCATTT
>JBDSIB010000117.1:0-11346 GCA_039918155.1 Ferruginibacter sp. | reverse complement strand
TTAAGAGAATTGCTTTATAAGAACCGTGAGCTGATTGCCGAATCCAGCACCAATGGCAAATTGCTGATATTAACTTTTGCAGACCTGATGGAACTGTACGAGCAAATTACCGCCACCTGGTATGACTGCTATCATAAATATAATAAGGAGTATGACAGCCTGCTTAAAGTACTTAAGGAAGTTTACTTTTACAATTGCTTTTTACTTAACTACTAAAAAATTGTAATCGTCATCATATAATTAAGTCTTACAAAAAAAATGAATGATTAAAAATAAAACAGAACATCATTTCAAATACTTCTGAAAAAATGCAACCGTTTTATTTGCACAATCATTTTGATTGGTGGGATTAAAGCCATGGCCGTCTAAAAAATATTCATTATACTCATGCGGCACTCCAAGTGTGGTTAACTTTCCATTAAGCCATTGGCTTTGGTAAAGCGGTACGATCAGATCAACAGTGCCATGAAAAATAATAGTTGGCTTAGATTGAGCATTTACACGGGCAATCGGGCTTACCGATTCATATAATGCTGCAGTGGATGCAGTCCAGGGGCTGCCGGTATATTGTGTTAGAACAGCACTGATAGACTGACCTAAAAAAATATTATAACTATTGTACCATTCCCAGTCATTTATTTGCGTCGGCCCATACATATCCGAAACAGCCTTTACATAATTATTGGTATTAAATACATAGCTGTACAATAAAGCCAGGTGAGCACCCGCACTTTCACCAATCATAGCCATCGTATCCGAAATAGCAAAACTGGTTTTATTATTTGCCATAAAATTTACAGCGCTGGTTATATCATTCATTATTTCTGTGTGATGAATGTTACCGGTATTACTGGCTAACCGGTAATTAATATTAGCGATAGCTGCGCCCGGCCATTTTGCCCTTAACAGATTTTTCATGTAATTAAAATCTTTCTTATCTCCAGCCTGCCAGGCACCTCCATGTATCATTACAATAAGTTTGCTGGTATTATTGCGGCCTGCCGGTAAATAAATATCCATTTTTTGTCGGGCATCTGTACCGTACGAAGTATCAAAAATAATACGCTCCGGTAATATGCCCGTGCCGCCACCGCCACCAGTTCCACCACCACCACCTGTGTCTCCACCTCCCGGTGTCTCTTTAGTACAGGAACTTAAAAAGACTATAAATACTAATAAAAAAGCAGTAACAAAATAATGTCTATTATTTACCCGGATAACTACCAGCTTAATAAAGTTCATAGTTTTTTGTTTTATGATAAACCAAATATCGGGTTTAAAACCAATAGACTAGTGTTAAAAAAATATGTAAGACTTTACAAAATAAAAGAATAATATTTTAACATAAATGCGGCGATTGGGAGAAATATTTCATGGCTGGCCTGTGTATCCTATTCCCTGGTTTGATGATATCTGTACAGATATTAGAATTGATATTTTTACCTGGACGGTGCCGGGTAAAACTTATCCGCTGGTAATATATTATAATTGAATTGATGTGGGCGCTCAGCCGCATACAATATTCAGCAGTTGTCCGTGCTGCTACAGGCTCCGCTTTGCTACGGCCCTGCTACGCATGGCTCCCCTTTCGCATCACGCCGCTCTTCAGCAGTATATCTTTTATCAGCAAGGCAGAAGGTCTTAAAGTTGTTGGATGGTCTTTACATGCTGTCCTTAGTTTGCAACGTTGAAAACTCAGGACTTACGCAAATTTATTTTTTGAGTAGTATTGGCATTTTACTTGTAGTATTTTTTTGGTATCAGAGCTGGAAATATAAATTAATAAATTAATTAAAGGTCCATGAAAAGTAGTAGAATAATTTTAGCTGGTATTGCCGGCACAACCATTTTTACTTTGTTCAGTTACCTGGCAACAGCGTTGCTCGATGAAGATTTTAAGCAACCAAAATTCCTGGGAAAACTTATTTATCGTGCTGATAACGATCTTAATAAGGAGGAGGCTGCGTTTACAGGCTGGATCAGTCATTATCTTATCGGTATTGGATTCGCTGCGGCATACAATCAGTTGATCAGCCTTACAGGAATGAAACCAACAATTAAAAACGGTATAGCAGCAGGCGCTGTAACTGCAGTGCCCGCAATGCTCACCTGGTACACAACATTAGACCTTCACCCGGCACCACCAAAAGATAAAGAGCCAAGTTACTTTATGGAATTATTTTTCGGACATATATTATTTGGAGCCGGATGCTTTTGGGTATTAGGCAGAAGAAAGAGCAGGAATAATAATCAAAAAACGATTCTTAAACAATGTTTGTAACGATCAATAATTCATCCTTTATAAATTTGACAATGTGATGTGCATTTGGCTAAAACGAAAAAGAAATCACATTTTTTAGGCCACTACTAAATCGAATCTGAAAGCGTTGGTTCCATAAAAATATTACCCAAGAGTGTCCGAAAATACATCTTCTATACCTTCATAAAAACCGGACGGCGAGTGCCAACGCCTAGGGCGACCAGTAAAGTAGCCTGTCACGGCTGCGATGGACGCACAGTTAAGAAGCGTACACTATTAAATAATTTTTAATTTCCGGAAAGACTCCAAATTTCTAAAGAACAAATCATCATTTTAGCAAAGGTTCGTTACCCAGATAGAGGGTAATTTTTGCAATCAAAAAATCTATGTCAAATGGCTTTATTATAAAATCGGAAGATAAAGATTCTTTTATTGAATCTTGTGTGATATTACCAGCAGAATAAAGAATAATTGGAATAGCATGGAAATCCGGATCTTCTTTTAATTTTCTACACAATTGCCGCCCGTCCATTGTACCTAAATAAATATCCATGAGAATTATATCGGGGCTAAAATTCTTTATAGATTCGTAGATTTTTTCCCAATGTTTAATCGGAGTAACATTAAACTGTTTTTTTGAAAGTATGAAGGTCACCATTTCCAACAGGTCTTCATCATCATCAAGTATTAAAATTTTTGAATTTGAACTCATTATTTATTTCCCTACAAAATTAGAACCATCTCTATGGAAAAATAAACGTATCCTTTAAAAAAATTTTATAAAATAAAATGAGCAATTGAATTTGTTATATTTGCTTCGCTTTTAATTTTATTCAATACGCTTTTAAAATTTGCACAATGAGACCACATCAACCGGATTTACGCAATGCCATCTTAGCGGCTATTGTAGATTCTTCGGACGATGCTATTATAAGTAAAGATCTTAAAGGAATGATTACAACCTGGAACAATGGCGCAGAAAGGGTTTTCGGATATACCAGTGAGGAGGCAATAGGAAAATCTATTATGATGCTATTGCCCCAGGGAAGAGAACATGAAGAAGTGGAAATACTTGCCAAAATTCACAAGGGAATAAGATTAGACCATTTCGACACCTTACGGAAGACCAAATCAGGGAAAATTATTAATATTTCGCTTACTGTATCCCCCATATATTTTGAAGATAAAATAATTGGGGCCTCTAAAATAGCCCGGGATATTACTGCCCAAAAGGAAACAGAAACCCTTATTGTAGAACATTCTGAACATTTAGAGATTATTAACAACATCAGTCGGGAAATAGTTTACGAATTAAACGTTGAAAAGGTAGTTGCAAAAGTAACGGAAGCGACAACCAAAATATGCAAGGCTGCGTGCGGTATTTTCTTATATGATTTAGAAGCTGATCATGGCAAAAGTCATATGCTTTTTGAGAGTGGAGGAACTTCTACAAAAAGAACCGGGATTGCTTTTAATGAAGTTTTATTAAAAAATATCTTCCACGAAAAAGGTACAATCCGTACAAAGGATATAGAAAAGCTGGAACCTGCGGAAACAGATTTTATTTTAAAACTTTTTGAAGAATCACATTGTGATATAACAAGTTGTATGGCTATTCCTATTATCTCAAAAACGGGGCTAATTACCGGAGGATTATTCTTTGGACATAGCGGGATAGAAGTATTTAAAAAAGATCATGAAAAACTTATTGAATCCATTGCAAGCCAAACGGCAATAGCTCTGGAAAATGCCCGGCTATATGAAGAAATTAAATCGTTGAATAGCCGTAAAGATGAATTTATAGGTTTTGCAAGTCACGAACTGAAAACACCTCTTACGACTATTAAAGGATTTGTTCAAATGGGTATCCAGGATCCGGAACAAATAGTGGAATTTTTACCTAAAATCAATAAGCAAATAGACAGGCTCTCTTCAATTATCGAAGACTTACTTGATATTACCCGTATTGATTCAGGTAAACTGGACCTGACACTTTCTCCTATTTCTCTTTCTTCGCTTATTAAAAATTGTCTTGAATCAATCATTCCAATTGCAAAGTCACATCGAATTAAAAATTTTACAGTAGATGAAGAAATAAACTTAAATATTGATGCTCATAAGATGGAACAGGTTTTGATAAATATCCTGACAAACTCTATAAAGTATTCGCCACCTGATACTGAGATTTCTATAAAGGCGAAGTGTATCAACGATAATATACAAATTAGCATCACCGACCAGGGAAGAGGAATTTCCAATGACCAGATACATAAAATATATACCCTTTTTTACAGGATCCAGGAATCTTCTACGCCGGTAAAAGGGTTGGGTATTGGTCTATATTTATCACAGCAAATAATTTTGGCCCACCACGGAAAAATTTGGGTTGACAGTGAAATTGGGAAAGGTTCTACTTTTTTCATTGAGTTTCCAATTGACGCCACATAACATTAATAAATTCACCTAAATGCTTTACCCGGCATTCGGTAAAAATGATAAACTTAATTCCAGAAATTTATAAGCGCATCAGCGGTCGCTCCTGCAGAAAGGGGATTCTGTCCGGTAATTAACAAGCCATCTTTTTCTACATGAGAAACAAATGGCAATGCTGCGTTGTGATAATCTGCGCCTAATTCTGTGAGTCTATCTTCCAGCTTATAAGGAATATTATGAGCCCTCATCACCAATGTTTCTTCTGCATTTGAAAAACCGGTTACCCGTTTTCCTTTTAATACTGCAGGTTCCAGTTCGGCGGCTTTGATCAAAGCTGCAGGTCCATGGCATACTAACGCAACAGGTTTACCACTATTTAAAAAGTCTAATATAAGTTGACCGCTTTTAGCATCCGTGGCCAGGTCAAACAAAGGGCCATGACCGCCAGGATAAAACGCCGCATCATAATCTGACGCAGAAATTTCTTCTAACTTTAAAGTTGTGTTGAGTGCATTTTTTGGATCAGTATCATCGTCGAACTTTCGGTTAGCCCCTGTAATATGTTTTGTCAATTTACTCATAGGATCAACCGGAGGTTTGCCGCCTTTTGGACTTGCCAATGTCACCTGGTATCCCTTTTCAAGAAAGGCATAATATGGCTCCGTAAACTCCCCCAGCCACATGCCTGTTTTACTCTCTGTATTATCTAAATCTTCATGGGAAGTAAGGATCATTAATATTCTTTTCATTTTAATGGTTTAGTTAATGAACGAAAATTACCAATTACTTTTAATTCTTTATAAAAGATGCGCTATATCAATTGCATTCTTCTGCACACAAGGGTATCCAGTTTATTTTGAAAAAGTAAATTCTTCTCTTTGTAAAGGGGTTTCTTTGCAGATCTTATTGAACTCCCCGACTGAATTAAACTTTAGCTGCTCCAGAATTTTATATTCGTAAAATACTTTGAAAGTATTGCATTTAAAAGGCCACGGTTCGACTGTAATATCCTTATCAGCTCTATAATAAGTTTGGTTCATTCGCCATCAGGACTTAATGAAATCTCCATCTTTTTGCCGTCAGCTTGAATATTGTCCTGACAAATCAGTAGCGAAAATGCATCACACCATTCCACAAAATGATACAGCCTGTCAACATATTTTTTATCAACATCCAGGTGTTTGAAATATTCTTTCCTATCTTTTTCCTGTTCTTTCATGAACGCCACCAATTCTTTATTTCCAGAGTCTCTTCCGGTACCATATAAAAATTTGAGATGTAAAGAAGTTAGCATAGCATTTAATACACTTTTTGAGCTTGCAATTTCCATGACATTTTGCTGTTGTTTAATATCTGATCTTCTTGCAGCATCAGAGACCTTAAAATGCCGGGGTGCACCTGCATCCGTAAGATTTTTATCCTGGTTGGTCTCTTCTGTGCCGTCATCATGCTCGGCTATTGCAATAAGTGCAGGGACCATTATTTCATTTGGTAAATCAATATCGTACTGATAGCCCAGCATTGCTGCAAGCAAACCATGAGAGCGTTGAGTAATTATTTTCCACCCTTTTTGATGTGAGGCAACAATCATTATATAAAAATTAGATTTTATTTTGAGTAAATACTGTTTTCATACTTCAAGTATTGTACCATGGAGGTGAAGTATCCCTACTAAAAACTACTTCTTTGAAAATTGTTTTTAAAGAAATAATTATTCCAAACATACTTTACTGTATTGTGAATTACTTACGGCAGCATTGGGATCTATTTTACACAAAACCATCAATGACATCTGTTACCAGTTATAAAGATGAAAGTTCCAAGATGGAATGTAACCTTAAAAAAATCTTAATTATGCTTTATTTACAAAGGATAATCATTCGCAGAATACGGGGGAGGCAAAAAGGAAGATATGGATACAGTTACCAGAATATATTTATAAACTGCTGCATATATCTTTTATATTTTAGAAAAGAGAATCATTTTACAAAGACTGTAAGAATCAAGCATTTTTAAATTTCTCTGCCAGAAAAGCTTTTCCCAAGTCAGTGATAATAAATGCAAGTTTTTCTCTGCCGGTTAATTCGTTTTTTACAATAAGATCCCGAACGTATCCCCTTTCAATAAGACCTTTTGTATGTTGGGTACGGTAGTTAATTGGGGGTTGCTTCATGATCTCCCGCTCGTGGCAATCCATCAAAATATCGAGCATAAAAGCCGTAACCCGTCTTGAAGTAATCATAACTGGCAGTTTTGTCTATTGTTACAATAAAATAAATTACATTTTTATGATCCAAAAGTTGGCAAATATAAAAAAATTTGTAAAAAATAAATAAATAAACCCACTAAAAATGTGGGTGTATTATTTAGGATTTCATTAAATGTTCTTCTATGTCCTTTCGCAGAGGGCCATATAAATGTGCAACTTTAGTACACTTTATTCAATACAGATTTGTATGAATAATAGAGAAGATATAAAGTGTTGCCAGGGCTTTGCAGGGCCTTAAACCGCAGGGAACTCTCTTACACTTTCTTTATTTAAGCAGATGTAATTACAAACTTCTACGGAAATGAGCCCCTCTCCTTCTGATACTTCTTTTTGATTTTGGCAAGCAGCTGCCTTGCGGCCCGTTCTTTACGGCCGGTAATATTCATTACATCTTTTGCATAAATGACTATGCGATTTGTAAACGTTTGCTGCATAAACCTGCACAGATGGCAGGATTGCTTTTTTGGTTTGCAACCTATTTTAATTGTTGTGCTGGAGATTGCAAAAACAGAAAAATAAAAGCGCTGTAACGGTATCGTATAAATGTTTTTGCAAAAATGATTAGTCTACTACAAAATTTACCATGAGCCATTATTATAGTTAAGGTTTATAAATAACTAAAATCTGCTTTTTCATAATTGTATTGAAAGTCGTGGAATAAAAAAGTCCCTTGCAGGAAGGCTGAGGATTAATTAGTTGTATGTATCACGCATACTGGCGAAGAATCCAGGTGTTATTTTTTTGATTAGAGTTTATTAAGGAAACTGAATTGCGTTGGACTTTTTTTAAGGGTTAATTTAATTGCGTATACTATGTGCCAGAGCGTAGTTTTTTCAACTAAAGTTTTTGTAGTTCATTCGTAAAGAGACTGAGAATCTCTGCTTTTTATTTCATTCGGTTAACAAAGATAAATGAGGTAGCTGTTAACCGAATTGTTAACCTGCAAAGTGGTATTGTTTAATACATCTTCGCATACCTGCATAAAAAAAGCCATTCAAACTCCGAATTTGAATGGCTTAAATCTTTTAAATTTTTTTGGCGGAGAGCTAGGGATTCGAACCCCAGGACCTGTAACAGTCAACAGTTTTCAAGACTGCCGCAATCGACCACTCTGC
Source organism: Ferruginibacter sp. (assembly GCA_039918155.1). Taxonomy (GTDB): domain Bacteria; phylum Bacteroidota; class Bacteroidia; order Chitinophagales; family Chitinophagaceae; genus Ferruginibacter. The sequence goes on along the minus strand of JBDSIB010000117.1, from coordinate 3,269 downwards.
CAGCTCTCCGGGTGCAAAATAATAGTCTTGAACTGTAACTGCCAAAAATTTTATGAGAATATTTTATTTTTTGCCTGAAAGTCTTTACTGTAAAGGATTACGGTACATATATTTTTTAATCCGGTATAACGGAATTAACCGTTTTCGGAAGTTGGCTTTTCATTTACTACTACGAGGTCCTGCATATCAACAGTGATAGGAATGACGCCTAATTGAATAATTGCCTTTTTACCTCTTAGTTCTTTTACCACGCCAACCTGCCTGTTTTGTTTCATTTTAACCTTGTCTCCTATCTTAATTTCCCCGCCTACTTCTACAAATTTTTCATTTAGTTTTTTCTGATGCTTTTCTTTCTGCATTTTTTCTTTCTGATTAAAGAGCAAAGCATGGATCATCTTCACCACTTCATCTTTATTTTCTGCCTTACGCCATTCTATTACCATGGCTTTTAGGCGGCGTTCCATATCTTTCAGGTAATCTATTTTTTGTTGGGATATTTTATTCTGCTCCTGCAACAACTCTACTTCCTGGCGATGCTTTTCTTTATTCAATACCTGCTGCATCTCTTTTTTCAAATGTTCATTTTCTTTCAGTAGTTTTTGCAGTTCAAATTTTTCTTTATCAATATGTTGCAGATCCTGCTCGGTACGGTTTAGTAATTTATCTAAACTGAAATGATCTTCATCTACCAGTTTACGGGCTTTGGAAATTAATTTTTTATCCAGACCAATTCTTTCTGCAATAGAGAATGTGTAGGAACTACCGGGCTTGCCTATCTGCAGTTTGTACAACGGCAATAAATTCTTTTCATCAAACTGCATGGCGCCGTTTATGATGCCCTTTACTTTATTGGCCATTACTTTTAAATTGAGGTAATGGGTCGTTACTATTCCAAAGGCATGTTTAAACGCCAACTCTTCCATGATGACTTCTGCAAAAGCGCCACCAAGATTTGGATCACTGCCACTGCCCAATTCATCAATAAAAAATAAAGTTTTACCATTTGCATTCTCAATAAAATGCTTCATGTTTTTTAAATGAGAAGAATAAGTACTCAATTCAAACTCCAGGCTTTGGGTATCGCCGATATGGATCATCAATTGCTTAAAAATTCCCATCTCACTGTCAGGGCTAACCGAAACGAGTAAGCCTGCCTGCATCATCACCTGCAATAAGCCAACTGTTTTTAAAGTAACCGTTTTACCGCCGGCATTGGGGCCACTGATCACCAAAATACTATTGGCATCATCTAACTTTAAATTGACAGGGATGGTTGGCTTATCATTTTTCTGATTGTATAAAAGCAGTAAGGGATGATAAGCATTGATGAGATTTACATGCGCCCTATCCTGTACCTGCGGATAGTTTCCGTTGATGTCGATGGCCAGCTTTGCCTTGGCTCTTATAAAATCGTATTCACCTGAAAGATCGTGATAGCTTTTTAATAATTCTGCGTACACACTTAACTGTTGGGTAAGCTTTCGCAAAATGCGAAACACTTCTTTTTGTTCTTCATATTCTAATGAAAAAATTTCATTGTTAAGTTCCGTGGTTTCTTCAGGCTCAATGAAGCTGGTGCGGCGGCTGTCGCTTTCGCTGTGCAACACCCCTTTTACCTGGCGCTTTTGTTCTGCAAAAACGGCCAGCACACGCCTGCCGTTCATAAAACTTTCTTCTATGTCAGCTAAGTAGCCTTGCTTATTTAGCTTTTGTACCAGGCGGTCAAATACTTTACGGAGCTCATTTCGTTTGCGATAAAGCTTCATGCGGATATCTGCCAAAGCTTCGCTTGCATTGTCTTTTACGATACCTGCTTCATCGAGCACATCATCGATTAATATCTTTATGTTTTTTTCGTAATAATTATTATCAATTACTTTGGTGAGACCGGGATAAGTATCTCTTGCTTCGGCAGTAAACCAGCGAAAGATGTTATTGGTATTTTCTGCCAGCCGGCGGATGAGTAAGAATTGTTCGCCGCTTAGTGATGCACCAGGTATGCTTAAGAGTTTTAATTCTTTTGCAATATTTAAACTAAAATCATTTGGGAAATACTGGCCACTCTGCACGATCATTTTAAATTCATTGGATTGCTGCAAAGCCATTTCAATAAATTCTTTTTTGGTATGTATGCGGAGATTTAAAGAACGGTGACGGGCAAACTCTGTGCGGCAATGCAAAGCCAGCAGTTCTTTTACTTTATCAAATTCAAGTTGATGTATGGTGGATTCGGGGAAGAATTTCATTTGGTGAATAGTGAATAGTCAATAGTGAACTTTCGAAGTTTTTTATACGGTCTGTAATGATGAATTAAGGTATACTGTACAAGAGTGCGATGCAAGGATGATGCTATGAAAAACACATGCTGGAAAACAAAAAAAACACAAAATGGTTTTGCCACGAATGCACGAATAAAGAAAAGAACAATAGCCACAAAGGCACGAAGACACAGAGTTTCCACAAAGAAAAATGCAGCTCATTTTCACCATTGACTTATTGACCATTGACTTTTGACCAATGACCCAACCGTTAGTCATTCAGTTTCAACACTGCCAAAAACGCTTCCTGAGGCACTTCCACATTACCGATCTGCTTCATTCTTTTTTTACCTTCTTTTTGTTTTTCCAACAGCTTACGCTTACGACTTATATCACCACCATAACATTTGGCTGTTACATCTTTTCGCATGGCGCTAATGTTCTCACGTGAAACGATCTTGGCACCAATGGCAGCCTGTATCGCAATCTGGAACTGCTGCCGGGGCAAAAGCTCTTTTAATTTTTCGCAAAGCTTGCGGCCAAATTCGTGCGCACGACCACGATGTATCAAAGCACTTAACGCATCTACTTTTTCATTGTTCAATAAAATATCCATCTTCACAATATCACTTGGGCGATATTCTATCGGGTGATAATCAAACGACGCATAACCACGGGTCATGCTTTTTAATTTATCATAAAAATCAAAAACGATCTCTGTAAGCGGCATATCAAAAGTAAGCTCTACTCTGGTCGGGGTGAGATACCCTTGGTTGATGAGCACACCTCTTTTGTTGATGCAAAGCGTCATGATATTACCCACATATTCCGGCTTGCTGATCATCTGCGCCCGAATGAAAGGTTCTTCGATTTTTTCTATCCTTGTAGCATCCGGCATCTCTGTCGGGTTGTTCACTTTTATAACTTCGCCTTTTGTTGTGGTTGCAATAAAACTTACGTTAGGAACAGTAGTGATAACTGTTTGATTAAATTCTCTTTCCAAACGCTCCT
>JBDSIB010000116.1:0-56030 GCA_039918155.1 Ferruginibacter sp. | reverse complement strand
ATAAAATATCCACCACCAATATCAAACAGGTTTCTTTTATAATTTACTACTGAACTATCAAAAGGATTGTTCCCGGAAGAATAATAATTAAAAACATCCAGCTCTTTCTGATGAAAATACGAAGAGGTAATTGCCCAATGGTTTGTGATGGCATATGCAGCCTGTGCAGCAAAGCCTTCTGTATAGTTAGTGCTTATTAAAGTATTGGGTGATGAGGAATAATATGCTGCAACCTTGGAGTCTCCTTTGTCAGTAAAATTGGGATTATTTGGCGCCGAAGCCGTATAAATATAACGGTTGGTATTGCAGGAAAATAAAGAAAAGAAAATAATAATTACTGAGAGAAGTTTAAATGTTTTCATACAGGTAATTAGTTAAAGCAAAAAGGTTACTGCATGTAATATAAATACAATTTTTCTTACCTCAATACGCTATAAAAAAACATTTAAACTTTTAACAAAAAAACTGTTGTTATCTTTTCGAAAACCGCATCAGCACTAAGTTTCCTGCCAAAAAATTCAGCGTAGTATCTGATACATTAAATGCATTTACTCTTTTCAGCATCTGCAGGTAAGTTGTTTCACCGAGCATCCCTTCTACACATGCCATTTGGGTAGAAATTAACGGGGCACTAAAATCTATTTTGCCCGCCTGTGCATTTAAGGCACCGCCATAACTATTACAACCGGCATTGCCACCTATTCTTTTTTCGGCAATATTAAAAATAATGGTAGGCTTTTTATTTGGGTATAAACCATTAAAAGCAATACGGGGGCCGGTGATATAATTTAATTCCCAGGTTCCGTTGAGTGCTGATACTTCAGTAGCAGGAGATGCGGTAGTAGTATTTTTTGTGCTTTCACATGCAGTGAAAATTATACATGTAGCAAAAGCAAAGAGCATAAATTTTTTCATGATAAATATTTAAAGGTTCGTTTTAAAGAATACATTTCTTATTCAATTACACAACCAGCGTACCACATTATAGTAATCTTAACTTTTTATAATAATAACTAATATTGCTGCACATTTTATTACACGAATTATTGCGAATCTGCCTATCAGCAGACAGATTACACGTATTCATTATTTAATTTATTTCAACAACATATCACTATACGAAAGCGATTGAAAATCTTCTTTTTTAATTTCAAAAAATGCTGCATAATAATTACACTGCTCTGTAATTTTTTCCAGGCCAAGGCTGCCATCGGCATCAATGGCTTCTACTTCTATAAAAGTGCCCAGGTCTTTTACCTTATCAAAATGAAACTTCACATTATCAATAAAATAAATGCGACGGCGCTTGTCAACGACCACTTTTATGCCATGCGTTTTTATTAAAATTTCTTTTAAGGTTTTGTCTGCCTCGTGCTTGTATAATAATATATGCGATTGTTTGCTGCCGGCGGTATTTTCTCTTTCATACCATATCAATGCATTTTCAATATTGCCTTCTCTTAGTTTTAGGCGACCGGTAGAAACGTCGAAATAAGTATCCACCTGGTGATCTTCGCCTTTAAAAACAGGGTTTAATGTTTCTAATTTTTCTTCCAGCAGCTGAATGTTTTTTGCTGTTGCTTTAAATTCTACATTGAGATGTGCCATAGTATTGTTAATTACCTGCAAATATAGAAGTACTGCATTTTATAAATGCTGACCAAAGAGATATGGTTGAAAAGCAGGCGGATAGCAGCGGAAAACCCGGTGAAGGACCCTGTGCGATAGCTTTTGTGCCGGCTTTGCAGCGAATAGCCGCAACAACTGCCTATTAAAAGATACTGCTGACTGCCCCAAAAAATAAAAAATTTGTGTAGAATTCAAAAAACAGCGTATTATTGCATCGGAAAGGTTGAGAAGATTATCCTAATCTAATCACTTCAGCTTTAGTAACCGTTCCGTCAAAACCAAATTTCAACTACAATTTTACAGACAATCAAGACCGGATTTTTTTGAAAAAGGCATTCTCTTATATTTTATGCACGATATATTACAACTGAACGAACTCCTCGTTCCAGAGCTGCTTGATATAGCAGACGAACTGGGTATAACCAACACCAAAAAATTAAATAAACAGGATCTTATTTCTAAGATTCTGGATAAACAATCCATTATGGCAACAGAAATAAAAGATGCCCCCGACGAAAAACCAAAACGGAAACGCATTGCAAAACCGCTTAGTGAAGAAGTTCCGGAAGTGGCAGAGGTAAAGCAACAGGAGATGCATAAGAAAGAAGCATCTGCGCCGAGGGCAAAAAAGATAGATTTTGAAAAGAAAGTGCCTGTAAAAAAACCAGCACCTACGCCTGCCAAACAAGAGCAGGAAGATGATGATGAGGAAGATCTGCAACCAATAACAGACCAGGAAACAACCATTCCTGCTGCCATTGCACAAATGCTGCATGATGAGGATGTGCAACAGCCGGAAACGCAGATGGAAGAAAGTGCTCCACAGCAAAACCAGAACAGGCCTCAACAACCAAGAAGAGAGCAACCTGTTTTTAATATAGAATTTGATGGCGTGGTGTTAGGCGAAGGCGTATTGGAAATGATGCCAGACGGCTACGGATTTTTACGCAGCAGCGATTATAACTACCTTTCTTCTCCCGATGATATTTATGTATCACCATCTCAAATAAAATTATTTGGTCTAAAAACCGGTGATACGGTTTATGGATCTGTTCGTCCGCCAAAAGAAGGGGAGAAATATTTCGCTTTACTTAAAGTGACTACTATTAATGGTAAGTCGCCGGAAGAAGTGAGAGACCGTGTACCTTTTGATTACCTGACTCCGTTGTTTCCGTTTGAGAAATTAAATCTTACAACAAGATCTGATAATTACAGCACCAGGATAATGGACCTGTTTACACCAATTGGTAAAGGACAGCGTGGATTAATTGTAGCTCAGCCAAAAACGGGTAAGACCATGTTGCTGAAAGAGCTCGCAAATGCCATTGCAGAAAATCATCCTGAATGTTATTTAATGATCGTTCTTGTAGATGAGCGCCCGGAAGAGGTAACAGATATGGAGCGTAGCGTAAGAGCAGAAGTGATTGCATCAACATTTGACGAGCCGGCAGAAAAGCATGTAAAGGTTAGTACCATTGCTTTGCAGAAAGCAAAACGCCTGGTAGAATGTGGACATGATGTAGTGATATTATTAGATTCTATTACCCGTTTGGCAAGGGCGCATAATACAGTTGCACCAAGCAGCGGTAAAGTATTATCTGGTGGTGTGGAAGCCAATGCGATGCAGAAACCAAAACAGTTTTTTGGTGCTGCCCGTAAAATTGAAAATGGCGGATCGCTTACTATTATTGCAACAGCGTTAGTAGATACCGGTAGTAAAATGGATGAGGTTATTTTTGAAGAGTTTAAAGGAACCGGTAATATGGAATTGCAGTTGGAGCGTAAACTTTCTAACCGTCGTATTTACCCGGCAATCGATATTGTCGGCTCATCTACAAGACGTGATGATCTGTTGCTTGACAAAGATACCTTCCAGCGTATGTGGGTATTACGTAAGCACATGGCAGATATGAACCCGGAAGAAGCGTTGAACACTTTGCTGAAAAACATGAAAGGAACAAAAGACAATGCAGAGTTTTTAACCAGCATGAACGGATAAAAACTAAAATTTATAGATTGAAACGCTGCTCTGTAAAAAGGTAGCGTTTTTTTATTTTTTGGTGACCGGCATTTTAGCTTTGGGCATCATCCTTGCGTCGCACTCTTGTACGGCATACCAAGATTCAGCAAAGTATGCACATCAAAAGCCAATAACTTATCTTTAAATACTTTTAAACCGTTATGATGTTTTCAAAAAAATATACCAGGTTTCTTTTAGTAGCATTTTTATTTCCGTTGCAGTTATTTGCCCAGGATATTACCGGCGTGTGGAAAGGCGAATTTTATGTAGACTCTACAAAAAAAACGTACCCATTCGAATTATCTATCAGCGAAAGCAAAGGAAAACTTACCGGTTACTCCCGTATTTCTTTTACCGAAGAAGGTACACCAGAGATCGTATTCCGGGAACATACTATAAAGAAAGAGGGTGATACTTATATCATGGAAGACAAGAGCCAGCTATCAAAGGCTTCCACCGTTTCACAGCCAAAAGAAGTAAAAAAGACAATGATCGTTACTCTCACTATTTCAGATAGTGTGATGGTTTTAAAAGGAGCCTGGAATACAAATAAAACCCGCAGGTTTTTGGCCGCAAGCGGCAAGGTAAGCGTACAGCGCAAAAATGATTTCAAAGAAACCGCTATTTTTAAAAAACTGGATGAACTGGATTTAACTAAAGATCTTTCTTATAACAAGCCAGAAGAAAAGCCAGCCGTTATATTGACCCGTAAAGAGGAAGTTGCCATGACTGTGATAGCGACAAAAGAAAAGTCTGTAGATACAACAAAAAATGCCCCGGCATCCGCAATACCAATTAATATTCCTTTGCCCGAAAAGCCAAAGGAGCCGGTAATTGTAAAGCCTGTACCAAAGCCGGTTGTAAAAACGCCACCGCCAGTTGTAGCCAAGGCTGTTCCACCTAAGCCGGTAAAAGTTGCAGAAGCAAAACCTCTGGTAAAAACTGCGCCTGCACAAGTGGTGCCCAAACCTGTTGCAGTTGTACCCAAGCCTGTTGTACCGGCTCAGCCTAAGCCAATACCGGCCCAGGCAATGGTATCAGTATCGAAAACTGCAGCTGTAGAAGTAAATGAAAGAAGCAATAGTTCTATACAATCAATCTATTATAAAACAGATAGCCTGCAGCTTACCTTGTATGATAATGGCGAAGTGGATGGGGATACTGTAAGTGTGTTGCTGAATGGTAAAGTAATTATTGCAAAGCAAAGGCTCGATATAAAACCAAATGTACACACCATTTATTTTGATAAAAACACGCCGGACTCTATGATGCTGGTGATGTATGCAGAAAACCTCGGCAGCATTCCACCAAACACTGGTCTGCTGGTAGTGCATGATGGCAAAGCTATTTATGAAGTAAGGTTTAGCGCCGATCTTTCAAGTAATGCAGCCATTATTTTGCGAAGAAAAAAAGACGAATAATTTTTAAGCTTACTCCGGCAATATTTCAATTTTATGTTTTACAAAAAGCATAATAGAACCTGCAATCAGCATGCAGATTCCGCCAATTGGCATAATGTAAATCGTTTCCCCATTTAAAAAATGGTTATTAATAAAGCCAAATAAAAAGGCCGCTGTCACCTGCGGTATCACAACCGAAAAATTAAACACTGCAAAATAAGTGGTCATTTTTTCTTCGGGCGCTATGCTGCTTATAATATTGTAAGGGATAGAAGAAATACTGCTCCAGGCAATACCAGTAAATGCAAATGAAAAAAACAACAGGTATTTATTCTTAATAAAATAAATCAGGAATAATCCAATGCCGCCGGTTAGTAAAGCGATTGCATGTAGCCTTTCTTTGCTCATTATTTTTACTAGTTTTGGTATCATGAACACCAACAAAGCTGCTAATGTGCTGTACATGGCAAAGCAAATTCCCACCCAGGTGGTTCCATTTTCAAATGCACTGCTTTGTGCATCTAACGTATTAAAGATATACCGGGTAATTACCGGCGTGGCATAGATCCATAATGCAAAAAGCCCCAGCCAGGTAAAAAACTGAACGATAAAAAGAGGTAATAAATGTTTTACAATTTTAATCATCGGTACAAATGTATGTAGCTTTGCAGCCAATGCCCATCAAAAAAATAGCAATAACAGAATTTATACAATCAGCCATACACGGCACTATACTGGATGCACGTAGCCCCGGTGAATACAAACATGCACAAATACCAGGAGCCATAAGTTTACCATTGTTTACAGATGAGGAAAGAAAAATTGTGGGTACAGTTTATAAGCAGGAAAGCAGGCAATCTGCCATTAAACTCGGCCTGGATTTTTTTGGGGTGAAAATGAAAAGCATGGTGGAGGCGGTTGAAAAAATAATTGCTGATAAAAATTCGGCCGAAGGACAAGAAACAAAAGAAACATTGTATGTGCATTGCTGGCGTGGTGGTATGCGGAGTGCGGCCGTTGCGTGGCTGCTGGATATGTATGGATTTGATGTTTGTGTTTTAAATGGTGGTTATAAGGCTTATCGCAACTGGGCGCTTCGGCAATTTGAAAAAGAATATAATTTTAAAATAATCGGCGGCTATACAGGTAGCGGTAAAACGCAGTTGCTCCAACAGCTCCAACGAAATAATAAATTTGTTATAGACCTTGAAGGAATTGCAGGCCACAAAGGTTCAGCATTTGGCGGCATCGGCCTGCCGGAACAACCGACGCAGGAGATGTTTGAGAATATGCTTGCTCTTGAATTAAATAAAAAAGAGGGACAGGTATTTTATATTGAAGATGAAAGCCAGCGGATCGGAAGATTAAATATTCCCCACAGTTTCTGGAATACAATGCGGACAAAACCGGTTTATTTTTTAGAAATTCCTTTTGATGAACGATTGAAATTTATCACAAAAGAATATGGAGTTCTTGATAAAGAAAAAATTAAAGAGGCAATACTTCGTATTCAAAAAAGACTCGGTCCATTAGAAACTAAAACTGCCATTCAGCATTTAGAAGAAGATAATTACACCGGATGTTTTGATCTTTTACTTAAGTATTATGATAAACTTTATTTAAAAGGATTAAATAACCGGGAAAATATTGCGTTATTATTAAATAAAATAGAATGTTCTGCCGTTGATACAATATCCAATGTGGAAAAACTTCAATTATGCGCTACAGTAAATATTTAGTTTTAATTATTTTCCTTTTACCTATAAAATTATTTGCACAGCAGGCAACGCTGGAAAATACAGATATTACAGGCCTTTGGAAGGGAACTTTGTATAATGATACTACGCAACAGTATTATCAATACGAAGTCGGAATAAGTAAACAAAAAGGAAAACTTACCGGCTTTTCCCATACCTGGTTTATACTTGATGATAAACAATACTACGGCGTAAAAAAAGTAAAGATCAAAGAAGCCGATGGAAAAATAATTATTGAAGATGACGGTCTGATCGCAAACAACTATCCGGTAGCGCCTGCAAAAGGAGTAAAGCAATTAAATATATTGGAGTTGAATGCAGCCGACAGCATTATGATATTGACCGGGCCTTTTACAACAAACAGCACAAAAACGTATCGTCCATTAACAGGTACTATTAATCTTCAGCGTAAAAATGATTACTGGCAATCTGCATTGGTGCCCCACCTGGAAGAGTTAGGATTGGCAAAAGAATTATCATTTGTAAAAGATGATAAAGTGTTGGCAAGAAATGACCAGGTGTTTGTTACGATAGTAAAACCAGTTGTAAAAGCAAAAGAAATGGCAACCGTAAAAACAATTTTAATTGCTAAAAACGAAATACCATTACCAGAAATAAAAACAGATACGGCTAAAGCAGTTATTGAAAATACCAATACTGAAACAGCAAAGAAAGAACCTGAAACAAATAAAAATAATTCATCAGGAAAGCCTCCTGTTGGAAAAATGGAAAAATCAGTAGTAACATCAGCAGAAAAAGATAAAAATGCTGAACTAGCTGCGCCTCCGAAAAAGAAACAAGCGCAGGCAATTGTAAAGTCAGTTCCAAAACCAAATGAGCCAACTATTGCAAGTAATCAACCGGTTGAAACCGCTAAAAATAAAACTGTGGCAAATGAGACGAAAGAAAAGCCTGCAATAATTACCGTACAAAAAAGTGTAGATACTGCGGCATTGGTAAAAGTTACAGAAAAACAAACAGCACCATTAATACAAAACACGGTGCCGGTAATTAAAATTTTGGATGCAGCAAAAGAAGTTGACATTCGTAAAACATTATTAGAGCAAACAGTGTATTTTAAATCAGACAGCTTACAGCTTACTTTGTATGATAATGGCGAAGTAGATGGAGATACAGTAAGTGTATTAATGAATGGAAACGTAATAATGCCAAGAGTAGGATTAAGCACCAATGCAGTCCGTAAAACAATTTATATTGATAATACAGAAGACAGTATTCAATTGGTAATGTATGCGGAAAACCTCGGTAGCATACCGCCAAATACCGGTTTAATGGTAGTAAGAGACGGGAAAGATATTTATGAAATTAGGTTTAGCGGCGACTTGCAAAAAAATTCAGCCATCCTTTTCCGGAGAAACAAAAACAAATAATTATGGGTAGTGAAAATGTAGAAAACGAAAAAATAAAACTAACTCAATATTCGCATGGCGCAGGTTGTGGTTGTAAAATTTCTCCGAAAGTTTTGGATGAAATTCTAAAATCAAATTTTGCTTCACCAGATAATAAAAATTTACTGGTTGGTAATCATAGTAAAGATGATGCTGCAGTTTATGATCTGAACAATGGAACAGCACTTATAAGTACAACCGATTTTTTTATGCCAATCGTAGATGATCCTTATGAGTTTGGTAGAATAGCATCCGCAAATGCCATCAGTGATGTGTATGCAATGGGTGGGAAACCAATACTTGCAATTGCAATTTTGGGATGGCCGATAAATATTTTATCAGCAGAAGTTGCCAACAAAGTAATTGAAGGCAGCCGGAGCATTTGTACCGAAGCGGGCATTCCATTAGCAGGTGGGCACAGTATTGATAGCCCGGAACCAATCTTTGGATTATCAGTAAATGGGCTGGTGGATATAAAAAATTTAAAGCAAAATAATACTGCGCAGGAAGGCAACCTTTTGTTTTTCACCAAACCATTGGGCGTTGGTATTTTAACAACAGCAGAAAAAAAAGGAATTTTAAAAGAAGAACATAAAGGTCTTGCTGCAAAGCAAATGATGCAGCTAAATAAAATTGGAGCGCTGCTGGGAAATATAAAAGGCGTTACCGCAATGACGGATATAACAGGCTTTGGTTTATTGGGTCACCTGACTGAAATGGCCGAAGGCAGTGGATTGAGTGCAGAAGTTTATTTTGACAAAGTACCCACTATTACACCCGACCTGGCAGAATATATTGAAAAGAAGTCCGTACCCGGCGGTACCAACAGAAACTGGGATAGCTACGGAGATAAAATAGGAACTATTACAGAAATTCAAAAATCAATATTAGCAGATCCGCAGACAAGTGGCGGACTTTTAATTGCTGTAGATTCGTATGCTGAAGAAGATGTGAAAAAAATATTTGAAGAAAATGGATTGCAGAATTTCATTTTACCTATTGGAAAATTGATGGGTAAAAAAGACAAAGTAGTTCTGGTGACAAATTAAATTCAAAATAATTTATTTCACCAACGCATCAATTTGTTTTGCCAGCTTTTTATCTTTAGCTGTAACAACATTACCGGCATCATGTGAGCTCAGCCACATTTCCACCTTATTGTATTCGTTTGTCCACTTCGGATGATGGTCCATTTTTTCTGCCGCCAGCGCTACCCTCGTCATAAAAGCAAATGCTTCTGAAAAGTCTTTAAATTCAAATTTCTGGTGAAGTTTATTTTTTGTTTCTGTCCACATAAAAAATATCTTTTAGAATTATAAAATAAGATGTTGTTTGTTTTTTATTTTTTCGTTCGTCATTTCATTTACCAATTGCACAGACGGAATACTTTTAAGTGATTGCTGCAGCCATTTCAATTCGTCATTTTCCATTTCTTCACCTTTGGCTAGCCATAAAAAATCCAGGTGTTTAAATTCCGGCAATAGAAATTCACCGTCATCTTGGTTATTATACAAATAATGCACCATAAAGCAACCAGCTACCTTATATTCATAAATAGAAAAAAAGTAGTTGCGGTCCTTTTTCTGTAGCTGAATCTCTAGCGAATTATTTATCCTGAAATTATAGCCGAGGAGCTGGTTTATATGCCAACTGAATACATAATCTTTTACTGGCGCTACAATTCCAAGAAGTCTTGTAGTGTCAAAAAAATCCTCAACTAATGTATGATTATCAATTTTTAATTTCATCTATTGCAATTTAAAACTTAAAAGCTTTATCCAGAATAAGGTATCTGAAAAAGAAGCTTGGATATAGAACATAATTTTATCAATTAGAATCAAAGTTAAAACAACTGATTTTTACAGCCAATCTAATACCGCATTGCATAAGGTTGTTTCTTAAAATCGTAAATGGCATTGCGTTGTTAATGCTACTTTTGCAATCATAATTACCATTAAGGGCCCACATTATTTGAGCACAAAAATAAACATAGCATTAGTAGGAAATCCCAATAGTGGTAAATCATCCCTTTTTAATGTGCTTACGGGCCTTAATCAAAAGGTAGGAAATTTTCCCGGCGTAACGGTAGATAAAAAGACTGGCAATGCGATTATTTCCGAAAACTGTACCGCAAATATTATTGATCTGCCCGGCACTTACAGCCTTTACCCAAAGCGTGCCGATGAATGGGTTTCATACAAAGTTTTATTGCAGCAGGATGAAAAAGTAAAACCAGATATGGTTGTACTGGTGGCCGATGCCAGTAGCCTGAAAAGAAATCTGTTATTCTGTTCGCAGATAATTGATCTTAAAATACCACTGGTAATTGCTTTTACCATGATGGACCTGGCAAATCAAAAAGGAACGCAGATAGATATACCGGGTCTGGAGAGAGAGCTCGGTGTTCCCATTGTCGCCATCAACCCAAGAAAAAATAAAGGCATACCGCAGCTTAAAAAAGCAATAGAGCGCATTGCAGGAAATCTGGAACTTTTATCGGCAAGAGATTTTATTGATACTTCTTTGTTAGCGCCGGAAGCAATAACAGCAGTACAGAATATTTTCCCTGAACTCAGTAATTACGGAGCTATACATTATCTAATAAATCATGAAACGTTTTCTCTAATGCCTGCGCAGCAGGAAGCAGTTGAACAAATAAAGATCGAGACGAAATTTAATTCAACAAAAACTCAGGCGGAGGAAATTGTACAGCGCTACAGCCGCATAAAGCATGTAATGCAGCAAACAATTGTTGAGAGTGATCCGTTGCAAAAAGCATTGTTTAGCGAAAAACTTGATAAACTTTTACTGCACCGCACCTGGGGTTATATTATTTTACTGGCAGTATTATTTGTACTTTTTCAATCTGTTTTTTTTGTAGCGCAGTTTCCTATGAATGTGATTGAGTGGAGCTTTGGCCAACTTTCCGGCTGGCTTACCGCAACGATGCCATCCGGGTGGTTCAGCGATCTGTTTATAAATGGTATTGTCGCCGGGCTTAGTGGTATCGTAGTTTTTGTACCACAGATAATGATATTGTTTGGCTTTATTACTTTGCTGGAAGATACCGGCTACATGGCCCGTATCAGTTTTCTAACGGATAAGCTTATGCGAAAAGTAGGTCTCAACGGAAAAAGTGTAATGCCCATGATAAGTGGCTTTGCCTGTGCGGTTCCGGCCATAATGAGTGCAAGAAATATTGAAAATAAAAAAGAGCGGCTGCTTACAATTATGATAACGCCGCTGATGAGTTGCAGCGCACGCCTGCCGATATATACTATTCTAATTGCACTGGTAATTCCCTCTAAATTATATTTTGGTTTTTTAAGTTTACAGGGGTTGGTGATGATGGGTCTTTATATATTAGGAACAGTGCTTGCGCTTATTGTAGCGTGGGTAATGAAGTTCTTTATCAAAAGCATAGAGCGGAGTTTTTTTATTCTTGAGCTGCCGGTTTACCGTGGCCCACGCTGGAAGAACGTAATAGTTACCATGGTAGAAAAAGCAAAAATATTTGTTTTTGATGCCGGTAAAGTTATCATGGTCATCAGTCTTATTCTTTGGGGATTGAGTACTTATGGGCCACCGAAAAAAATGGCAGCAGTTACAGCTAAGTATGATGCGATGGAGCAGCAGAATCCATCACAAATAAAAGAGTTACAAAAGCAACGCAACACTGCTCTTCTTCAAAACTCTTATGCAGGTACTTTGGGTAAAGCTATTGAGCCCGCCATTCGTCCGCTTGGTTACGATTGGAAAATTGGTATTGCACTAATCACTTCTTTTGCAGCCCGGGAAGTTTTTGTTGGCACCATGGCAACGCTTTACAGTGTTGGTGATGAAGATGACAGCAACAGCAGTACGCTCCGCCAAAAAATGCGTGCTGCCAAAAGGGAAGATGGTACGCCTGTTTATACGCTTGCTGCAGGTTTATCGCTGATGATTTTTTATGTAATCGCCATGCAGTGTATGAGTACGCTTGCCATTGTAAAAAGAGAAACCCGTAGCTGGAAATGGCCCATCATTCAGTTTATGTACATGACGGCGCTTGCATACCTAATGAGCTTTATGGTGTTCGAGATTTTCAAATAATTTTTTTTGAAGCTCAGCTAACTTTCTCTCATCAGCATCGGTCCCGCTATTCGCTGCAAGTACGGCACAAAACCCCTGCACAAAATCCTCACCGGGCTTTCCGCTACTATCGGGGCTAAATCTTCAGCAAAGAATATCTATCAACATTTACCAGGCGGTTACTCTTTACGTTAGTAAAGCACAATTTTTATGCTCACCAATCTACCGCATAGCTGATATTATTTTTTACCTGCGGATACAGTTGTCTATATAACTCCTGTAACACATCTTCTTTACGGGGTGCATCATAATTTCTGTTATTAATAACTGCCCAGTCGTTTTGGCTGATTGCTCTGCTATCGCCGCTATAGCTGGCTTTTTCTACCTGCCAACTGTAATCAGCATCAAAGCTGCGGTAGCTGATATTTTTATTAATAATCACATCGTTTATGTTTACGTCCATGGTTGCCCTGGCGGTAAAACTCATTCTTGTAAAATCAATAACCGCACGAACAGTTTGGTATACAGGTTTTCCCGATGTGTCTTTTCCTGCCTGTATCTCAGCGCTTACATTTCTTCTGTAATTGTAATTGGTTGGGCGTGGAATATTTAATGTACGCAGGTGAAGATCTACCACCCAGTCAGGTTGTATATTATCCTGCCTTATGTTTGCATCAGTATAAAACCGGGCGGCATATAGATTACTACTTGCAAGGTTTTGCAGATCTGTTATCAGCGTCTGCTGAAAATATTGATTGCTGTAGTTATAGCCATAATTGCCCCAGCCATTATTATTAAAGTATGAGTTATCCTGCACGGGATTTATCAGCACATTTACCACTGCACTTTCATACGCCTCCTGCATCATTGCACGGCTATCTTTATAATTGGGACTGTACCTGTCTGCTCTTTTAAAATAGCCATAAGCAACTTTGGCGTTAGCTCTGCTTTGGTTATCAAAAGTTTGCTGCGCTAACTGATAGTAATCTTCAGCAGCAGCTTGCTTTGTTTCCAGCAACTCGGTATTGTAATTCCGTGGGTTTACTGTTCTAAAAGCTGCGTTTGAATTGATAATATTATCATAAGCACCTTGTAAAAGATTGTATTCATCTATAATATAATCCCAGCGGCTGAGGTTAGTGCCGATTTTATAAGATTCGATTTTAGCTAAATGAATCTGCTGAATGCTGTTATATAAAATAGGCACAGCTCTTATTGCACTGGTATCACCCGCGCTTTTGTTTAATTTTTTTACCGCATCCTGTAGCGCCTTGTCAGGATCGCTCCGCAGCAGGTAAGGCTTTGATGGCCCACAGGCATTTATTGTAGCTGCAGTTATAATGAATAGTATAAATTTCTTCATAAAAAAAGGCTTTAGTTACCAGCAAGACGTTTAAATGATCTTGATGGTTACAGCTAACGACTGAATTGCACTCACATTATATTTTAATTAACGTCATCTCTAAATCTTTATAAAAATAGCCAAATAATTGTCCAAAAATTACCCTTTTTTTTACCGCTCATCCCAAATCTGTAATTTTTTAAAAAATATTTTTTTCTCTTAAATTCAATTCTGTATTGCATTTGACCCCAATTCTACCCCAAATTCACTACCAGCTACCTTAAAATAAATGGTATTATGTGTTGCATAGTACTAAAATGTTTCTATCTTTGTTATGTCAAAGGGAAACAGGGATATAAAAAGCAGCATTAAAGATCCGGAAATTTAAAGCTGCAAAATAAAAACCTGAAGAACCAAGACAAAGTATAGCCATGAAACTTTTGTAAAATAATGCTCTTATTCACAGCCATGAAAAAGCAGAAAAACAAAGTTCCATCAGAGTAAAAAGATTTTCTGATGATCCGAAAGCAATCGGATTTAAAAATGTAAAGCCATGAACATTGAAAACACAGCGAGCCAGATGCGGAAAGGGGTTTTGGAGTTTTGCATTTTATCGGTAATAAAAACGGGAGAAGCTTATCCCTCAGATATTATTGATAAAATGAAGGCAGCTAACCTCAACATTTTTGAGGGAACCCTTTACCCGCTTCTTACAAGGTTAAAAAATGCGGAACTGCTCACTTATCGCTGGGTAGAAAGCAACAGCGGTCCGCCACGAAAATATTTTTCGCTAACTGAGAAAGGAGCAGAATTTTATAAAGAACTGGAGACTACCTGGAATGAACTTGCAAATGCAGTACAATCCATAACGGGAACCTGATTTTAAAAACAAAAACTTCAACACCAATAAAAAAGTATAGCCATGATTTTATTGGCCCAAAACTTCAACTAACGAAACAAAATTAAAGTTGCAACTGCGGTGATCAACTCCCGCAGGCGCAACACCAAAAAACAAGTATTACGCCATGAAACAAGTAATAAATATAAACTTCCAGGGACGT
This sequence comes from Ferruginibacter sp., assembly GCA_039918155.1. Taxonomy (GTDB): domain Bacteria; phylum Bacteroidota; class Bacteroidia; order Chitinophagales; family Chitinophagaceae; genus Ferruginibacter. Next base: position 41,341 of record JBDSIB010000116.1, on the reverse strand, counting down.
GTTGTACCTATTGAAGTAACTGCTTTTGATATATTGAAAAACTATACCGAAAGCCTTAACCGATACTTTGCTACAGAAGAAGGCAAAGAGGAAATTATAAATGATATTGAAAGCCGCATCGGTGAACTTTTCCAGGAAAGAATAAAGAACGGATCTACCTGTATTACCGAAGATGATGTAAATGCCATTATAAAAAGTATGGGCCGCCCTGAAGATTTTGAAACGGAAGAGCCTGCATCCAGTAATAATACCGGAACTACTTCATCAAATGAAACACATTCATCTTCTATACCTAATTACACAACAGCAGCGGGTAACAAACGCTTATTCCGTGATGAAAATGATAAAGTAGTAGGTGGTGTTTGTAGCGGCCTTGCAAATTATTTCGGCATAGATGTCGTAATAATCCGGATCATTTTTGTGGTGCTTTTAGTGGCAGGTGGATTTGGATTTATTACATACCTTATATTATGGGTAGCAGTTCCAAGCACTGCTACTACGGTTATCGGCAGCACACGCAAAAAACTGTACCGTGATAACGATGACAAATACATTGGCGGTGTATGTAGCGGTATTTCAAATTATTTCGGCATCAGCGTATGGATACCAAGACTTTTATTTTTACTTCCATTCCTGAGCTTTGTAACAAGATGGAGCCACTGGGGAAATTTTGATTTTCCAAATTTTATCAGGCTTGGTTTTAGCCCTGGAGCTTTGTTAGTATATATTATTCTTTGGTTGGTTCTTCCAGAAGCAAATACTACTGCGGAAAAGCTTGAAATGAAAGGCGAGAAAGTAGACATGAACTCTATCAAAAATTCTGTAATGGAAGAAATGAAAGGAGTACAGCAGCGTGCAGAAAAATTTGGCCAGGAAGCAAAAACCTTTGCAGCAGATAAAAGCAAATCATTCGGTACAGATGTTAGTCATGTAGCCCGTAGAAGTGGCCGTTCATTTGGGGATATTATCGTTTTTCTTTTTAAGATTTTTGCTTACTTTATCTTGGGCTGTATAGGTTTTGTAATAGTTGCAGCATTATTTACTTTCGGTGTTGCAGCGTTAGGCCTTTTCCCATTGAAAGAGTATCTTCTTACTGATGGATGGCAGAATGTATATGCATGGGGAACTCTAATATTTTTTATTGCAACTCCTATCATTGGCATCATTACCTGGATCATCAGGAGACTTGCAAAGATCAAAACGAACCGTAAAGTAATGAGAGGTTCTTTTGTAGCATTGTGGATACTTGGCTTGGTTTGTTTTCTGTTACTGGTTAGCTCTGTAGCTCGTGATTTTAAAACCTCAAGTACCATTAGTGAGCAGGAAGTTGCCATTACAAATCCAACACAAAATAAGTTAGAAATTACATCTAATTCACCTGACAAAAAATACTATCGCAATCGTTGGTTCAGATTAGAACCTTTTACCAACCTGGATGATGATACAGCTTATGTAAATAATATAACTGTTCATATTATTAAATCAGACAACGACAGCTTTAAGGTAACAATGATGAAAATGGCCCGGGGGCGTAACAGACGTTCAGCTGATACATTGGCATCATTGATCAGATTTAATACGCAACAAAAAGATTCTTTATTGGTAGTTGACAAAGGAATTCCGATCAACCGCACAGATAAATTCCGTAACCAACACATCATACTTACAGTTTATGTTCCGGTGGGTAAACAAATACGGGTAGATAAAAGTATCGGCTGGGCGACAAACGTAAACTTTCAATTTCCATGGGATAACGATTGGGGTGATATAGAATTTGATGGTCTTGAGCATGGCTGGGATGAAGGTGTTGATTATGTAATGAAAGCAGATGGTTTATATACATTGGATGATAAACCTGCAGATACTTATAAAAACGGCGACGAAAGAAAATCTAAAAAAACCATTATTAAAAAAGACAAGTTTGGCAATACCATCACTATAAAAACCACTGATGATAATAGTGACGGTGAAGACCAGAATTCTGATGCGACCGGCGACTATAGATATGATAATAGTAAAACACCAGTTACCGCACTTGATTCTTTAAAAGTTAAACTACAGGTGGAAGAAAAACGCACCAAAGATTCTCTGGAAAAGGAAAAGATCAAAATAGACAACCAGTTAAAAAAGATGAACAACAAACAAACAGAGCCAACGGCAATGAATACCATTACGCTCACAACATATAACCCTATGTTGCTAATGAATTAAAATTGTTTCAATAGTTGAGTTGAAGTTGAAGCACAAAAAAATCCTGCCTTTTGGCGGGATTTTATTTTTAAAAAGATTAATAGAGAGAGTTAGATACTGCCGGAATTTAATTTTATTTCTTCAAGACTTTTGCCGCCTTTAATGCCAAAGTCCAGTGTCCGTATAGGAAAAGGAATCATGATATTATTTTTATCATAAGCACTTTTTATCCGCATTACGGCTTCGCTTCCTACATTTAAAAACACAGGCTGATCTGGCGTATTAACCCAAAGTCTTATTATAAAATTGATAGAACTATCTCCAAAAGTCTGGTAAAAAAAAGTGGTTTCATCTTCTTTAGAAAGGCCTTCAATATTTTTTACTGCTTCTAAAGTTATGTCTTTTACTTTCTGTAAATCCTCTCCGTACGAAACTCCTATCGTCAGGTCAATCCTTCTTTTTCCCAGTAAGGAATAATTTTCTATAGGGCTTTGAAAAACTTCTTTGTTAGGAATAATTACCATTTGCCCCTGGAAGGTTCGCAGCGTAGTATCCCGAAGATTTATTTCTTCAACCTTACCCATGTAGTCTTTAATTTTTACAATGTCACCGATGTGCAATGGCCGCCTGAAAGAGATAAAAACACCGGATATAAAATTGGCAGCAATATCCTGAAAGGCAAATGCCATGGCTAAACCGATAATACCGGCTCCTGCAAGTATAGACGTTACAGCTTTATCTAATTTTAAAATACTTAGTACTGTAAATAAAGTAACGCCAATAAAAAATATATAAATAACCGATCCAAACAAGTTAGCAAGTGTTTGGTTTACCGATAATTTATTGATAAGTTTTAAAGCTATTTTTTTTATAAATTTTGCTATAAAAAAACCTATTACCAATACAATAGTTGCCAGCAGAATATTGGGCAGCAAAGTAATAAGATCATGTAGCCAGGTGGTTAATTTTAATTTTATGAGTTCGTACGCTTTATTAATATCCATTCTAAAAATATAAGGGGTTTAATTCTGCTGGTTTTTTATCATTGTTAAATAAGCAACATTCAAGCCGTTATTTGCAGCCATGATTGTATTATCTGCGCTTTTTTATTTTACATTTGCCAACTAAATTATCTCAATGACAAATACGCCTTTTACAGAAAAACACATTGCCCTTGGCGCAAAAATGGCTGAGTTTGCAGGTTTTAATATGCCCATTTCTTACACAGGTATAAATGATGAACATACTGCGGTACGTAACTCTGTTGGCGTTTTTGATGTAAGCCACATGGGAGAGTTTATCTTGAAAGGCCCCGCTGCATTGGATCTTATACAGCGGGTTACCACAAATGATGCATCAAAACTTACAGCCGGTAAAGCACAATACAGTTGTTTGCCAAACAATGAAGGTGGCATAATTGATGACTTGCTGGTGTATTGTATGGAAGAAAATAATTCATATATGCTTGTAGTAAATGCAGGCAATATTGATAAGGACTGGAACTGGATCATTGATCACAATACTGAGAAAGTAGAGATGCACAATATTTCTGCTAAAACATGTTTACTGGCAATACAGGGCCCAAATGCCACCAAAATATTACAACCATTAACCGATGTGGATGTTCTGAATTTGAAATATTACACATTCGCAAAAGGAAAATTTGCTGGCGTAGAGAATGTACTTATCAGCGCTACGGGCTACACCGGCGCAGGCGGCGTAGAAATTTATTTTGAAGATAAAGACAATGATGCTGAAACTATCTGGAACGCCATTTTTGAAGCAGGAAAAGCATCAGGCATTAAACCTATCGGTCTTGGCGCCAGAGATACGCTACGATTAGAAATGGGCTTTTGTCTTTACGGTAATGACATTGATGATACCACATCACCAATGGAAGCAGGCCTGGGCTGGGTTACCAAATTCACCAAAGATTTTAACTCAAAAGAAATTTTTGAAAAGCAAAAAGAAAAAGGTGTCAGCAAAAAACTGGTAGGATTTGAAATGCTGGAAAAAGGCATTGCACGCCACGGCTACGAAATAAAAGATTTTGATGGCGGCATTATAGGGAATGTTACTTCGGGCACACAATCACCCAGTCTCGGAAAAGCCATCGGTATGGGTTACGTGAAAAAAGAATGTTCAGCGCCGGGCACTGAAATTTTTGTAAAGGTTCGTAATACATTATTAAAAGCTGTTGTTGTAAAAATGCCTTTTGCATAAAAAAAATAACCTTGGCAATAATTCATGTGCAGACAAATATTAATAGTTCAGTTCAGATAGTTTTTGATCTCAGCAGAAGTATTGACTTGCATAAATTATCTACTGCTAAAACAAATGAAGAAGCGGTAGATGGTATAACAACCGGCCTGATAAAACTAAATGAAACTGTTACCTGGCGTGCAAAGCATTTATTCAAATACCGCTTTTTCACGTCAAAAATTACTGCATTCAACTCACCATATTATTTTAAAGATGAAATGCAAAAAGGCGATTTTAAAAAATTTTCTCATGATCATTTATTTGAAAAGAATGACGATAAAACAATAATGACTGATACAATAATATTAGAAGCACCTTATGGTATAATTGGAAAATTTGCAATGTTTCTTTTCTTAAAAAATTATATAAAGAAATTTTTAGTTGAAAGAAACAGCCTGATTAAAAACTTTGCAGAAACAGACAAGTGGAAATTAATTTTAAACAATGACTAACAACAAACCCTCCCTTTTTACCAGCCTTTCACCGGCACTTTTAAATTTGTACGACGTAAGCAGCAGCATCGTTGTAATTATTGATGTATTGCGGGCCACATCTACTATTGCCACTGCATTGCACAATGGCGCTAAATCAATCGTGCCTGTAGATAGTGTTGCAGAATGTATCCGTATTGGCAAGCAGATAGATGCCATTACCGCAGGAGAAAGAGATGGCCAGATTGCCGAAGGCTTGCAGCATGGCAACTCCCCTTTTGAATATTCAAAAGAATTTATTGGCGGAAAAACGTTGGTACTTACCACCACCAACGGTACCAAATTATTACACATGGCTTTGGATAAAGGAGCCAAACAAATTATTACAGGTTCTTTCCCAAATTTATCTGCAGTTTGTAATTATCTCATCAAACAAAATAAGAATGTAATTCTTGCATGCGCTGCTTGGAAGGATAGAATAAATATTGAGGATACGCTTTTTGCCGGTGCTGTTATTGATGCTATTCAGGAGCATTTTCACATCTCCTGCGATTCTTCGCAAATAGCACTTACCATGTATGGCCAGGCTAAAAATGATATGTACGATTTTATGAAGCAGCACAATGCATCGCATTATCATCGGCTTACAAATTATGGTTTGGAAAAGGATATCCGTTATTGCCTTACCCCAAATTCTGCCAATGTATTGCCGGAGTATCGGGATGGAAAATTGCAATGCACGACTATTTAGAAAAGTTTGGGCGGTCAACATTAATTCCTTTTTCAGCAGCAGCCCGGGCCTTCGCTATTACCCTGCCTGCCGTCAGGCAGGTCCGCCACAAAGGCCTGCACACAAATCCTCGGCGGGGTAGCCGCTCAGTCCCGCCGCTCTTCAGCAGTAAACCATTTTTCAACAGGCATTCTACAGAAGCGCTGTTTGTTTTTAACAGCCATTTCCATAAGAAACTTTCACTTTCAGCGCCAACCCTCCACTATTTTCCGTTACTTTTGCAAATTGCCTTTTTCAGAACCGGTTGCCAGCAAAATGCTACTAACGGTTAAGCTTAAGTGCATTTTACCATATTCATAAAAAAATATTCCCGATCTTGGCACTACCGCATCTTATCAAGCATATTTACAACAATGGAACCGATGAGGTTATCCGCCGTGGAAAAAAGATACATTCTCTTGGTTTTGTAGAAATGGTGGATCATGATGAGCTGATGGGAAATATTGTTTTCCGGGTAAAAGATGATAGCTACAGCACATTTTATAAAGTATATATTCAAAAATATACCGACGAAAAATTAATGAACCTGCGCTGCGGTTGTCCTTATAATCTTGGTGAAATATGTCGTCACGAAGCAGCTTCGCTTTTTCGCCTGCAGGATATGGTAGATAAAAATCTACTGCTTGGCAACTCCATTCAATACAACCAGCGCCATACGGTTGCCAAAATGAAGAGCATAGATCTTAAAATGATCAGGATGCTTTCTTCACCATCTATTTTTCAGGAAGCAGAAACATTGTTGCGTACTACCAAGGCAACTATTTTAAAAGCCGCTGACGAAAGAGTGGAAGCAGAATTGGTATATAACGGCCAGGTATACCCGCTTGTTATACAGAAAAATGATGAGCGTAATTTTGATACTTCCTGCATGTGCAGCGAAACACAGCATCCGCTTTGTGAACACAAAACACTTTTATTTCTTCAGCTTTTACATAATTACGGTACCAATTATTTTGACAGTATCCGTAATTGGGATAAAGAAAAAAATAAACTACTGCAGATATACGGTTATAGCCTGGAAGATGATCTTGCAGGTAAGTTTGAGTTTACCTATAAAGAAGGTAAGCCATTTTTAAAAGTACTGGATACATCTATAAAAAGAGTTGTAGCAGCACCTTCGCAAAATTCTTACAGGCCTGCATCACAATTTGCAATACCACCGCAGCCTGTACCACAGCCAGTGGTGGAAGTACAGGAAAGAAATGCGAAGCTTGGTATTGTTTTTAATTTCAATCAAAAAACATATCCTTGTTTTACCATAGATGCATTGCAAGGTGAAACCAGTGAAGAAAATAAAAAATACATAGATAAAACAGAGAAGCTGGACCTTACCAAGTTTGTTCCTACAGAGGCTTTTAATGAAGACGACAAACAGCTTTTTCAGCAGGTAAGAAAACTACAGGATACAGAAATAAATAAATACCTCAACCGCAATTCTCCTTTTAGCGGCATTTGGGAAAACATTATTCAAACTGACGGTGATGATCTGCCGGAAGAAACAAAAGCACTGATTACAGAATATCTGCATCCTAAATTAAAAAGACTTTTTGAAGAGCAGTCTGGCAATAAATTTATTTTTAATCTTCCTTTTGGCAAAGCTTTTAAAACAGCCAACCTTGTAGAGGCAGAGATAAGCAACCAGTTTATTTCACCGGTATTTAAAGTGATTGCAAAAGACAGTCATTTTGAGATTGTGTGCATGGTAAAACTGAATGGCGAGATCATTTCATTTTCAGAAAATGAATGTAACAGCAGCCTTGTTTTTTTATACAATCATGTAATTTATTTATGGCAAAAGTCAGAAGATGTTTTACAGGCAGAGAAATTTATTAAAGAAGGAAATATAGAATTAAGTAAGGCGAATTGGGCAGAGAAAATGCAGAAGATCATCATGCCTTTAACCAAAGAGTACCAGGTAGAGTTTGATAAAAGTCTTGTAAAAGAAATAAAAAGCGGTACGCCGGATATAAAATTAATGTTGCAGGAAAGAGGTGACTATCTGGTATTTCAGCCCATCTATACCTATAAAGGATTTGATACACGCCCAACAGATAAAGAAACCATCACTATACCGGATGGCGACAAGATCTTAATAATAAAAAGGAACAGAGAAGCTGAGGAAGCGTTCATACAAAAGATGGAAAGCCTGCACTCTATGTTTATCATACAAAAAGAAACGGGCAGCCTTGTTTTAAAAGGCGTAGATGTACTCCGTAATAACTGGTTCTTTTTATTTGTAGATGCGATGAAGGAACTGAAAGTGCCTGTATTTGGTTTTGAGGCGCTTAAGAATTTCCGTTTTAATACTGCTCGGCCCAATACACATATTCATGTAAGCAGTGGGCTGGATTGGTTTGATGCCAAAGTAGAAATTGAATTTGGCGAACAGCGTGTAGGCATTGCCGATATAAAGAAAGCATTGGCAAGCAAACAATCTTTTGTACAATTAGGTGATGGCACACTTGGTATTTTACCGGATGAGTGGCTTAAAAAATATTCCCTTCTTTTTAAAGTAGGCGATGGCAGATCAGACAAATTGCGGCTTTCAAAATATCACATGAGTGTGATAGATGATCTGTATGAAAACCGCAATGAAGAAGAAATGAGTTTTGCGCTGGATGAAAAATATGAACGTCTGCGTGAGTTTAAAAACATCCCTGAAATACCTGCGCCTGCTGCGTTAGAACACATACTCAGGCCCTACCAGGTTTCGGGCTACCAGTGGTTAAGCTATTTAAATGACGTGGGCTGGGGTGGTATATTGGCGGATGATATGGGACTTGGTAAAACTGTGCAGGCGCTGAGTATGCTGGACTATTATAAAAGAACAAATGGAGGGCTGAAGGCGATTGTGGTATGTCCTACTACACTTATTTATAACTGGCAGAATGAAGTAAAAAAGTTTACGCCAGAGCTTACTTATCATATCCATCATGGTAATACCCGTAGCCGTAGTGCAGAAGAATTACAACAGCACAATATTATTATTACCACCTACGGAACGCTGAGAAGTGATATACAGATATTGCTTAAAATAAATTTTGATTACATCGTTCTGGATGAAAGCCAGGCAATAAAAAATCCATCATCAAAAGTTACCAAAGCAGCATCTCTACTTAATTCAAAAAATAGGCTGTGCATGAGTGGTACGCCTTTACAAAATAACACCTTCGATATTTTTGCACAGATGAATTTCCTTAATCCAGGCTTGCTGGGCAGTATGGAATTTTTCAGGAATGAATTTGCAACACCCATCGATAAGTTTGGTGAACCTGAGCAGAAAGATCATTTACGAAAATTGTTATATCCCTTTATTTTGCGTCGTACCAAAGAGCAAGTTGCAAAAGACCTTCCGGAGAAAACAGAAACTATCCTGTTTTGCGAAATGGAAAAAGAGCAACGTAAAATTTATGAAGCATACCGCAACAGTTACCGGGATAAAATATTAGGAACCATTGATGACCAGGGAATCGACCGGTCTCAATTGACCATTTTGCAAGGCTTGATGAAACTGCGACAAATATGCGACAGCCCGGCAATTTTAAATGAAGAAGACAAATATCCGAACCATTCCATAAAGCTGGACGAGCTTGCCCGGGAAATTGCAGAAAATATTGGTGAGCATAAAGCACTGGTCTTCTCACAGTTTTTGGGAATGCTGGCTTTAATAAAAGAAAAATTGAAAGAGCAGGGCGTGGTATATGAATATTTTGATGGCAGCACATCTGCCACTGATAGAGAAAAAGCCATACAAAATTTCCAGAACAATGACGAATGCCGGGTTTTTCTTATTTCACTAAAAGCTGGTGGCGTGGGTTTAAACCTTACCGCTGCAGACTATGTATATATTGTAGACCCTTGGTGGAACCCTGCTGTGGAGCAACAGGCTATTGACCGTACGCACCGTATTGGGCAAACTAAAAACATATTTGCTTACCGTATGATATGTATCGATACTATTGAAGACAAGATCCTGCAGTTGCAGGAAAAGAAGAAAGTATTGGCAAGAGAACTTATTTCCGATGATTCAGGATTTGTAAAATCCCTTACAAAAGCAGATGTAGAGTACCTGTTTAGCTAAAAAAATCCCTTATGCTGTAAAACATAAGGGATTCTGAGTAAGGTTGTGTAGGTTTTTCTTAATTTTTAAGATGCGATAAAGTTTTTCAACCTTTGAAATTCTCTGCTATTGTCAGAGAAGAACAAACTGTTGAAAACCGCAGCAACTGACTTTGCCAGTGCCGATAGGGTTAGTTTTTGGGGTTCATTTCTTTTCATGTTAGAATTGGATTTTAATGGTTTCAAAAGTAATAGCTATTTTAATTTATATCAAGAGTGTTTCTGCTGAATTTGATTATTAGTAATTTCCGCAGCAAAACTGCTTATTTTACCAAAGGGGCTTTCCAGTTCTTTCTGTGCGGCTGGCTCTTTTTGTAGTGTTTTATAGGGTATATGTCAGGGTTTTGTCGAAGCTTTTCAAAAAAATTTCTGAATGCATATACTATTGGATGAATCTGGTAGGATGTGGCTTTATTGCTCATTATATCTGTTTTACCAACAAATAACGTCGTCTTTTACACATTATTGTATATGCATATACAAGTATTTTAGGATTTTTTAAAACCTTTATTATAGTTTTTGCGTAATTAAACTGCTCTTAAAAATTAACAACTAATATTTAAATTAAAATTTTATGAAAAAGAATCTTTTTTCTTTCCTTATGCTTGCGTCAGCGTCGGCAATTATGTTCACTTCTTGCGATAGTAGCGAAAAAACGAAATCTACAGATACTATGAGTACTATGGATACAACCGCTAAAATGAGCGATCAACCTAAAATGGACGATAAAATGTCTGAAGAAAAAGGTGTGATGGTTGGTGGAGCAAACATGGTAGCTTCTAAAAATATTGTAGAAAATGCAGCAGGATCTAACGATCACACAACTTTGGTAGCAGCAGTTAAAGCAGCAGGTCTTGCTGAAACTTTAAGCGGCGCTGGTCCTTTTACAGTATTTGCACCTACAAACGAAGCTTTTGCAAAATTGCCTGCAGGAACTGTAGATAAATTACTTAAGCCAGAAATGAAAGCTGATCTTACAAAAGTTCTTACTTATCACGTAGTACCAGGTGCAATGAAATCTTCAGACCTAAAAGATGGCCAGAAATTAAAAACAGTAGAAGGTGATGAACTAACTATTGGTTACAAAGATGGCAAATGGACTGTAACTGATGCAAAAGGTGGTGTTGCTAACATTACTATTGCTGATGTTATTTCAAGCAACGGTGTTACTTATGTAATTGACAATGTACTAATGCCTAAAAAATAGTTTGTTTTCAGTTTTAAAGTTAAATTTTGAAAAGCTGCCGTAAGGCGGCTTTTTCATTTTCATGATTTTGGGTAATCGAAAAATAGAAATTTCTTTTCTGAATCCCTGAAACTACTCCAGTTCTTTGCATCTGTAGTTATTGAAAATACTGCACAAGTTGGCATATTATCAATTTGTACTTCCTTGATAAGCGTATTTACAAATTCAGTAATACCTGGGTTATGTGAAAAAATAGCTACATGTTTATCTTCTTCATTTAAAGATGCAATTACAGAATAAAATACTTCTACGGATGCATGATAAAGTTTGTCAATGAAAATAATTTTATCTCCATCTCCATCATATTCTTTACAAAATGCTTTGCATGTTTTTTTTGCACGCCTTGCAGGACTACTTATGAAAGTATCAATTTTAATTTTCTTTTCCATCAGCCGTTGAGCCATTTCAGGCGCATCTTTCTTACCTCTTTCGTTTAGGTCTCTTTCAAAATCAGTTTTTCCAAAATCTGCCCAACTGCTTTTTGCATGGCGTACTATCAATAATGTTTTCATACAATGCTTTTTTATTTACTAAAATAATAAAATTAAGAGGCTGCTTATTAAATTTTACCTTTATTTAAATAATTATTTATGGCTTCCAATGATCCTTTACACGGTAAAACATTAGAAATGATACTCACACAACTTGTGAGCCATTTTGGCTGGGAGCATCTTTCCTCTATCATTAATATCAATTGTTTTAAAAATAACCCCAGTATAAAATCCAGCCTGGTTTTTTTACGTAAAACGCCTTGGGCCAGAAAAAAAGTAGAAGATCTTTACATCAACAGCATTGCAGATAACAATTAAAGAATGGTAAAATCAGACGATATAATAATTGTACAAACAAAAAAATGGATAAGGGATGTTGTAGTTGGCTGTAATTTTTGCCCCTTTGCGGCAAAAGAAATGAAGAAAGATGCCATCAGTTATAAAGTCGTTGGATCTAAAGAAAGAAAGGCCGCATTAGAGGCGTTGGCTAGTGCCTTTGATGAAATGGAACATAATAAAGAAATTTCGACGACCCTTATTATTTTGCCGGAAGGCGTAGGTAACTTCTCTGCATACCTGCAATTGTTTGATATGGCAGAAGTACTTTTAAAAAAAGAAGGCTATACGGGCATTTACCAATTGGCCAGTTTCCATCCGGATTATTTATTTGCTGGTGCCGGTAAAAATGATCCCGAAAATTATACAAACCGCTCCCCTTACCCAATGCTGCATATTCTTAAAGAAGAAAGTGTGAGCAAGGCAGTAGACACTTATCCGGGCACAGAAAACATTCCTGAAAAAAACATCGCCTTTGCAAAGGCAAAAGGGCTTGCACAAATGATAGCACTAAGAAATTCTTGCTTATAAATATGATGCATTCTTTGTTCCCTCAAAAATTGGCATCTAATTAAAATAAACATGTATTTAAAGGCATGATATCTGTAATTAAAATATCACGTCCGTTGATGTAATTAGCTGTAATACATCGGCTTCATTAACTATATTTGTTTCAATATAATTTTATAATTAATGCCATATTTCGACATTAAACTTCCTAAGTCAATTGCAAAGGCCCTGAACCTTCCGGTAAGTGATGCAAGAAGGCAGCAATTAAAGGTGCTGAAGAAATTATTAAGAAAAGCACGCTTTACCCAGTTTGGCCAGTTATATAAATTTGATGAGATACTTTTAAGCAGGCATCCCGGCAAACGTTTTCAGCAATTGGTACCCACTTATAATTACAGTAAAATTTACCAGGAGTGGTGGTATAAAACCCTCGATGGCATTCCGGATGTGTGCTGGCCAGGCGTAATAAAATATTTTGCTTTAAGTAGTGGCACAAGTGAGGCAGCCAGTAAATATATTCCTATAACAAAAGACCTGATAAGAGGGAATACAATTACAAGTTTTAAGCAACTATTGAGCCTTAGTAAATATGACGATGTGCCAAAACGTGCCATTAGTAAAGGCTGGCTGATGCTTGGCGGAAGTACTCAATTACAAAAAGGACCGACCTACTATGCCGGAGACCTTAGTGGTATACAACAAAAAAATCTTCCTTTCTGGTTTTTAGGACTTGGCCTTTACAAGCCCGGAAAAAAAATAGCAAGGGTTCAGGATTGGTCAGAAAAACTGGAAGAAGTTGTAGAAAACGCTCCGAACTGGGATATCGGGTTTATTGTAGGCGTACCGGCCTGGCTACAGCTTTGTATTGAAAAAATTATTGAGCGGTATAAGCTTAAAAATATACATGAGATGTGGCCAAACTTGTCATTCTATGTGCATGGAGGAGTGGCTATGGAACCCTATAAAAAAGGATTTGATAAACTATTAGGTAAGCCCATTACCTATATTGAAACTTACCTTGCAAGCGAGGGCTTTTTAGCTTACCAAACCCGCCAGGATACAAGAGGGATGCAACTGGCGCTTAATAATAATATCTTTTTTGAATTTGTGCCGTTTGATGAGGTAAACTTTGATGCAGAGGGAAATATGGTAGAAAACCCACAGGTTTATATGATACATGAGATAGAAGAGCATAAAGATTATGCAATTTTAATAAGTACAAACGGAGGCGCCTGGCGGTATGCCATAGGCGACACGATCAGGCTTACTGATAAAGAAAGAAGTGAAATTATTATTACCGGGCGCACCAAGCATTTTTTGAGTTTGGTAGGTGAGCATCTGAGTGTAGATAATATGACAAGAGCAATTGAAATGGCTGCGGAAGAATTGAATATTTTTATACCGGAGTTTACTGTAGCAGGTGTGCCTCACGGCAATTTTTTTGCACATGAGTGGTATATTGGTACGGATGATATTGCAGATGAGGAGACGATGGCAAAAATAATTGATGATAAAATAAAAGTGCTGAATGATGATTACGAAGTAGAACGTCGCCATGCGCTAAAGGCTGTAACAGTAAAGATATTGCCAGAGAAGACATTTATGGATTTTATGAATGCAAAAGGTAAAATAGGCGGCCAACATAAATTTCCCCGTGTATTAAAAGGAAAAGTATTAGAAGAGTGGAAACTGTTTCTTGAAAAGCAATCTGTAGCAAAAAAATAATTTAGATAATTTAACTGAAATTTTTTTTAATGACCGAAGCCATTATTTCTGGATTAATATTAGGACTGGCATTGGTATTTTCAGTAGGCCCGGTAATTTTTACAATTATCAAGCTTCGCATTAATTACGGTCTTTCCAGCGCATTTTATTTTATTTCAGGCGTTTGGCTCAGCGATATATTATGGGTAATAGTTGCAAATGCTTTTGGTCAGCTGCTCGAAAGTTTAATAATTTATAAATTACAGATAGGTATTTGCGGAGGCATTTTTTTAATGAGCCTGGGAATATATTATCTATTTTTTAAAAAATACCATACCAAGCAAGAGTTGGACCAGGGGGTTAAGATCGGGAATGCAACGCATGCCCGCTTATTTATAACAGGCTTTTTACTCAACACATTGAACCCCGGCGTAATTGCACTTTGGCTTGCTGCAGCAACAAAATCTACAGGTGAACCATTAGAATATATTGTGGCGACTTTTTCAATTTGTCTCAGTATGAATATTGCCGCTGATTTTTTTAAAATAAATCTGGCCGGACGACTTAGGAAAAAATTAACAGATAAAAATATCACTATTATAAATAAAATCTCAGGATTATTGTTTCTTGCATTTGGTGTAGCGCTTATACTCGGTGTGGTGTATTCAAAAGTGCATAAACACGTAGCTTAAAAAATGTTGAGACTTATTATTATATTTTTTTTATTGCCATTTACGACTAATGCCCAATCTGATTTTATTATTCTAAAAAAGAGGGATAAAACCGTGAAGACCATTTATGCAGGCACACATATTGAATTTACCAGTACCAATGGTGGTTATCGGGATGCAGAGATAACACACATTAAAAATGATAGTATTTACCTGCAGGAGTTTTTAGTACAGTTTATCCCAAGTGCATTAGGTTATTTTATTCGTGATACTGTTGGTAGTTTTCGGTATGTATATCACTATACGGATATTAAGCGTTTCGGAAAAGAAAACAAACATTTTAATGTAAGGGGCAGCGGTGCTGCACTTTTAGGAGGAGGAACGTTGCTTGCCTTAGGTAGTGGTATTGTATATTTGGCCGATAGAAAAAAATTCAGTCCTACCTTACTATATGCAAGCGTTGGGCTTGCCGGGCTTGGTTACTTTATGAGTAAAGCAGGTAGCAAAGGTATTGAGGTAGGTAAAAATCATTATCGTCTGCAATACATGAATATGAGAAATAAATAATTAAGCCTTAAATGTTCCGTTACTAAATCTGCATGATCTCAAAAGCTTCTTCAAAACGCTGGAACCTGATCAAAAAAATATTCTTCGTAATATTTATAATTCATACTGCCTGGTTTCTCATTTTTATTTTTCAGAAATTCTCCGAGGTTGACTTTGTAGTGAGTAACTTAAAAACCAAAGTACTGCTGATAATGACTATTATTATTGCAGCCGGATTTGTCTATTATTTTTTGTTGCGTAAAATTGTAATTGTAAAAAGAATTGCCATAGTAGCAAAAGAGGCTTTCTTTATCTGTTATATATCCTCCTTTATTTATTTATTGATTGGAAGCATTTTTAACCCTCCTTTTACGCTTACACAATTGGCAAATTTGGCAGAGGGAAACGGTTTAAAAAGAGATTACGTTTCATCTGCAGACCTGGGTTCTAATATAAAGTTGGCTGTACTTGCATCCGAAGATCAGCTATTTCCGGACCATGATGGATTTGATCTGAAAGCAATAAAAAAAGCAATAAAATATAATAAGCGCCATGTTGAAAAGCAAAGAGGCGGAAGCACCATCAGCCAGCAAACAGCTAAAAATATTTTTTTATGGCAAGGCGGCGGTTTCTTTAGAAAAGGACTGGAAGTATATTTTACTTTCAGCATTGAAAAACTCTGGAGTAAGAAAACCATACTAAGCAGATATTTGAATATTGCAGAAATGGGAAAAGGAATATTTGGTGCACAGGCTGCGGCAAAGGCTTATTTTAATAAAGATGCCAAAGACCTTACACGCCAGCAAGCTGCGATGATAGCGGCTTGCCTGCCCAATCCTAAAAAATTTACTGTAGTTCCTTTAAGCAGGTATGTACAATTAAGGGCTTCCAATATTATGCGGCAAATGAGCAATTTAGAAACAGATCCCGATATACAGGAATTGATAAAATAAAATTAGTTACAATATATTGTTTACAAAGCCAATAGCATTTTGTAATCTTTCTTCATAATTACCGCTGATGATATGCCAGGGAACATTTTGGTTTACCATTATTTCTTTATAATAATAGAAAAGCTTTTCTCTTGTTTCAAGATCAGGATATTCCCTCAGGTTATCTTTTACCCAGGGGGCATCAATATTGCAGAGCAGGTAAAGATCGTATTTGCGATTTGCAATGCTGGTAAGAATACGGTTATCACATTTATTAAAAACATATTCGCTCCATACCTGTATTACCACCAGGTCGGTATCTATAAAAACAAGATCTTGATCAGGAGTTAATAGACTAACTGCTTTTTCTTCATTTGCAAGTTGGCCCTGGCCTATCGTATATAAATCTTCAAACGTATAATCTGTACCGTTAGTGTCTAGATATTCACGGGCATATTCTGCTGCCCACTGGGTTTTAAAATGTGCCGCAAGCTTTTGACAAAGCGTTGTTTTGCCGGTACTTTCGGGCCCGATAATTACGATCCTCTTTACTTTTTCATTTTCTGCTTCCATGCCGGAGTGCTTTTTAAAATTTTTTTATAAATGCTGCAACCTTCATCATGTGCACCAGGCAAGTAGCCTGAACTAATCAGAAATTCATTCACAATTTCGCCGCCGGTAAACCTAAAGGTGTTTTTAAAAAGTTTCGTCCACGCTTCTTTACTTAATGGATGACTCTCATCAAGCCATTTTTTAAAAGAGCCATATTGCTTTTGTAAAGTAAGAATTGTTTTTGCATTTTCAATAGCAGCATTTATTTTTAATTTATTGCGAATAATGCCGGCATCATTTAAAAGCCGCTCAATATCTTTTTCTTTATAAGCTGCTACTTTCTTTATACTAAAATCACAATATGCTTTTCGGAAAGTTTCTTCTTTTTTTAAAATAGTAGACCAGCTAAGTCCTGCCTGATTTATTTCCAATACCAGCCGGCAAAATAATTCATTATCATTCTCTATCGGGAATCCATAAAGTTCATCATGATATTTTTTATGGAGTGCTTTGTCAGGCTCCTTCATATTAAGGATAGCTATACAATAAGACATTTAATAATTTTATTATGTGGTTATAAGAACTGCAAAAATATAAACTAGCAACGAGCTTTGTTGAATAAAGAAAAATGCTCACCGGCAGCCGGATGGAAGTGACAGTCCCAAGGAACGACGGCTATAGCGTAGCCTACGGGCAGGTAGGCATCCGGAACTACCGTTGATTATTGTATAAGATTACAGCCCCAAATGTGTACCTGGCTCATCAGTAATGATCTGCTTCTCATTTGTTTTTTTAAGCCAAGCCATTAAACCGAATACCGCCATTATTAAAAGAATGACATAATACACGCTTGTAAATACATAATGTTTTACAAAATACAATGGGATAGATGCGATGTTGGTTGCGATCCACCAGTACCAGCTTTCTACTTTCTTTTTTGCCATTAGCCACATACCTGTAAATGCGGTGGCACTTGCAAACGCATCAGCCCAGGGAATTACGCCATCGGAAAAACTCTTTTTTAAGGCGGTAAGTGCGAAAAAGATCACTATATAAAAAGAAGCAAAAAAAAGGAGATGCTGCGTCCACTCTTTACGGTTAGCTCTTGTAATTTTTAAAATAATATGATGACCTGCATCTTTCTTTGACCAAAGTATCCAGCCATAAATACTCATAACCGTGTAGTAAAGATTTACGCTGGCTTCGCCAAAAAGCCCCCCTTTGAAACTGAGGTAAATATAAAATGTAGTATTTAGCAGGCCTGTTGGGTAAACCAATATATTTTCTTTGCGACTGTACCATACGCTGGCAATGCCCGAAAATACTGCGATGTACTCCATCCACCCCGTTTTTTTTATATCCGCAATAAATACATTTACTATCTGGTCGATGCTCATTATTTATAAATATTATTGAATGAAATTAAGGGAATAAAAGAAATAAAAAACCCCGGCAAATGTAGCCGGGGTTTTAGTAGATATTTTTTGATTACTGTTTAATTATTTTCTGAGTGGTAAAGTTATTATCCGCATCAATCATTTTTATGAAGTACATCCCTTTAGCAAAGGCTGAAGCATTTATATTGATACTTCCATTGCTGATACCTGGCTTTATTTCTTTTATGATTTTTCCGGCAGCATCAGTAATATAAATCTGTTTTACTGTTGTTGCATTATTAAAATGTATAGTGAAAATTCCGCTTACCGGGTTAGGTGATATCCAAAGTTTAGCTTTTGCAGGCAGACTTACATTCGCAATTTTTGAATAAGAAAAACTTTCGTTTGCGTTTGTGATACGAAGCCTGTAATAGTTAACGCCTGAAGAAGGGAGCAGATCTACAAAACTATAATTTGTACTGTTGAGTGAATTTGCTGAAACTGTTCCAATGGCTTTAAATGAAATACCGTCGGTGGAACGCTCAATAATATAATTTTTAAGATTTAACTGCTGCTTTACGTTCCATTTAATAGTAATGTTATCATCTGCATTTTTTGTTGCGGTAAAATCTACCAAGTTTACCGGCAGTACCGCCTGTGTTACAAGGAAAAATGTTGAGAAGCCTGTGAAATCACCAGAGAAAGAATACCATGAACCATCGGAATTTGTGATTAATGTTGGGGTAACAATTACTGTATTAGTGCCAGTAGCTCCTGCAATTGTTGCCGCTGTTGTTTTACAAAGATTTACAGTAGCAGGATTTTTTCCGCCCATTTCTGCAGTAGAATAATACAACGTAACATTATAGGCCGTAGAAGCGATATTTGTTGTTGGTGTAATTTTTATTGCCTTTTGAGAACGGGAACCGCCAAGGAATGATTGCCAGGTATTTCCGGCATCTACTAATTGGGCATTTACACAACCTAGTGGAGCACTATTATTTTTTACTTTAGCTATCAGCTTTCCGTCTGCGGTAGCATAAAAGTTTACTGTTGAGTTTGCTTCATTAACTGTCCAGTCCCGGGTAGTTGATAATGTGCTTTCAATTGCTGTTGGAGTTACGCTTTGTATAAGCGTAAATACAGGGCGGGTAACAGTATTTAATGTTACAAAAGCAAGAGTACACCCCCCGCCTGCTGCACCTGTAGTAGAGTAAGCCGGTGCAGTTGGGGCTGCTGAATATTGCCATGAATACCCGGCAACCTGGTCATTTGCTGTGCCTGCTGCACTATTGCCAAAGCAGGTTTGAATTGCAACATTGCTGGTACCATCCCATGTAAATGTTGGCGAAAGAACAAAATTATTTATCCCGGCTACCGTTGAATAATTACCGGTATAAACCTGTGTAAGAGCTTCTGTTATAAAAGAAGATGTAACATCTGCTGATGCAGTATTTGCCATTGAAATGGTAAAGTTGGTAAATGGTAAGGTAGAATTTTTGGTTGCTACAAATACCGATAGATTAGTAATAGGTACATTTGGCCTTACTCCAAAACCGGCAAGTTCTGCAGCAGTAATTATAAATTGAGATCTTCCTCTTTTACTATCGCTCCTGAAAGGAGAAGTAAGATTACTTGTAGAGTATGGAGCCGTACCTAAAATATGTGTTTCATTTCCTCCATTGTCTTCTGCTTTATCATCATCCGTAATACTTACAGTATAATCGAGAAACACATTTGCTTTAGTTGCATTACTGCCATTTGCAGCTACAGTAGCAAGATGCACTACAATATTTTCTGTGGGTTCAATATTACCATCATCATAAATGGTAAGTACAATATTTTGATTGCCTGCACTATTTGCAGCAAATGTTACTGTTGAATTATTTAAAGTATAATCAACACCGTTAGTAGCAGAACCGCTACTAATATTAACAGTAGCAGTTGCGTTGCCGCCAGTAGCAGCAGCACTTATTTTTAAAGGAATACTGATTGTTTTACTTGCACCACATCCGGGAGCTGCTGCCGTTTCGGAAATGACTGTAGCAGTACCGGCAAAACTTATTTGCGGAGTACATGGAACAAAATCTGCACCCACACCTACTCCATACCAGGCTCTTGTAACGGCTTCTGTTTCCAGGCCACATGCGCCATATAAAGTAGTAGCGGCATTGATCGTAGCGGTTCGGCAGGCTGCATAATTGGCGCTTGAAGTCAGATTTTTTTCTGCGAGAAAAGTTATTAATTCTGCTTCAGCCCAGTCAATGCCAGGTACAGAAAAGCCGTTCCCGATATCATTTACACCTGAGCCTCCGGTTACTACGAGATAGAACCAATGATTCAGTACACCGCTATTGGTATGTACGCCACAATAATCATTCGTGTTTTGGGCGGGGGTTGGGCACCCAGCCGTTGTAGCATCTTGCCAGTTAGTACCAAGGTATGTGTCCGGTTGTCCATACAGTTTAGGATTAGCCATACTCCGTAAAGCTGTAGGTAATGGTAACCCAATCTCTTCACCAATATCCCAATAACTTTTTGCTACTGCATCTACTTCATGCGGATCGCTAAAATGTTCAATAGAACATCCCCAGATATCACTAAAGCCTTCATTCATAGCGCCACTTTCCCTGTTATAGGTAAGGTTTGCTGTGTTTGAACAAACAGCATGGCCTATTTCATGGCCACATACATCCAATGCAGTCAGCGGTAAAAAGCCCCCATTTACCTGCGACCCATCGCCATAGTTCATTTCTGTACCATCCCAGTATGCATTGTCATATTTAGTAGGATCGGGGTTTGTAGGGTCTGAGTCTTTTATATGAACGTAACTATTAATAACAGCCCCAGCATTATTGTAGCTACTACGTCCGTGACGTGTTTTCCAATAATCGTATACTTTAGCTGCACCCCAATGTGCATCAAGGGCAGCATTATCAAAAGTAGCATTATTAAATTCTGCTGCTGTCCAGTTATTATCCGCATCAGTAAATTCGGTGGCCGCTGCATACTTGGTGCCTAAATTCATATTCCTGGTGTGCAAAGGATAATTTTCGACGGCTATTGAGGCAATAAGATTGTAATTGCCACCTACGAGCCTTGTAGCAATTGTTACACTTCCGCTATACCTTGTAGCAGCGGTGCCCGTTACTGTAGGAGATGCAAATTCAGAAGTATTTTTTGCAGAAGCAGGTAATGAAGTTCTGTTAAGATAAAAAGGAATGGTAGTAGTGGTCTTTTCCTTGGCCTGGCTGCTATGGTGTTTTATGACCGCATCACCCAGCAGCATTTTTCCTGTAACAGCGTCAATATAGATGTAAGCCCTGTTTATAGGCTCCTGTGCATAAATATCAAATTTATAAGCAAGCATAACCTTTCCATTCAGTTTGCCATCATCAGCAAAATTTTCCACCATTACCAGTTCACCTTTCGGATAGTATGTTGCAGACGGATCTCCTGTTTCTTTTTTAATAAAAGCTTCTTCTTCGGGAATTTGCCATTTATATTTTGTGGCATGCATATAATTCAGTGCTTTGTCTAAAGCTTCTGTTTCTTTCAGTTGCGGTGTAATGTTTGTGGAAGGGTCTATGGTATAAAAATCACCCGTAATAAAAGATACCTTGTCTTTTTTCGCTGTAATGATATAATTTCCATGTTCTACTTTTACACCTTTAAAGTACTGCTGGTATCTTGCTGTGGTAATGTCACCATTGTCATCATTCTTTAAATACCTTAATTCATCTGTTTGCATTTTTAACCCAAGGTATTTATTGAATAATAGCTGGGCATCCTTAGTTTTATATGGAACATCGTCTTTAAATAGAACAGAAAAAGGTGCGGTGGTTTTTCTATTAT
This sequence comes from Ferruginibacter sp., assembly GCA_039918155.1. Taxonomy (GTDB): domain Bacteria; phylum Bacteroidota; class Bacteroidia; order Chitinophagales; family Chitinophagaceae; genus Ferruginibacter. The sequence goes on along the minus strand of JBDSIB010000116.1, from coordinate 19,330 downwards.
CTTCCATTGACTGTACAGCAGGATCAGCAACCTGCCGAAATTTGCCTTGGGCAAAGCCAGTGTAAGAAATGGCACAACAAATAGTAAGAAAAAACAAGCGTAGTGTTTTTTTCATAAATAGTAGTTTAGGGAAATTTTTTTTGAACGGATAAATATAAAATAAATATGTATAAAAAGTATCACGATGCAATATTTATATAAAAAGGCATAGTAATAAAAGGCAGTTCGTTATTGGTTATATTACGCTATGAAAAAGAAGTTGCTTCTCATCATGATGGGGTTTTTCTATTTTGTTGCAGGCGTTAATCATTTTAGAAATCCGGAAGCTTATTATAAAATTATTCCACCTTACTTACCATGGCACTCCTTTATAAATATTGTAAGCGGTGTTTGTGAAATTGGTTTTGCAATTTTACTATTTATACCCGCAACCAGAAAATTTGCATGCTATGGAATTATTTTAATGCTTATTGCATTTATACCAACACATATTTATATGCTGGGTAGTTGCTGGATGATAAAAGGAGAGTGCATGCCTCAGTGGCTATTGTGGGTAAGGCTATTGGCTTTGCAACCGCTGTTTATTTATTGGGCCTGGAAAATGAAAGATTAAAATATAGAAAATAAAAAAGCTATCTCTTTTTAGGAGATAGCTATATAAATTATTTCAATTAAAATTATTCTGATTCTGCTACCACTTCTTTTACTTCGGGTATCATGCGTTTCATCATTCCTTCTATGCCGGCTTTTAAAGTAATAGTGCTGGATGGGCAACCACTGCAACTTCCCTGCATTGCAAGATTCACTGTGCCGTTATCATAACTTTTAAATTGAATAGCCCCACCATCCATTTCTACAGCAGGCTTTACATAATTTTCTAAAAGCTCTTTAATACGTTTTACTACATCATCATCATCTGCACTTACAGTGTTACTGCTCTCACTTTTCATTACCGCTACTTCTTCATCATTTACAACTGCTTTGCCATCTTCCAGGTATTCTTTTAAAAACTGTTTTACAGCCGGAATTACATCTTGCCAATCATCGGTATCAGTCGTTTTGGTAAGTGTAATAAAATTACTTGCTATAAAAACTGATTTTATAAAAGGAAAACTAAAAAGTTCCTGTGCAAGAGGAGATGGTTTTGAACTTGCTTCGTCAGCAAAGTCAATGCTTTTACCAGGGTATAATAATTTGTTTGCAACGAACTTCATTGTCTCCGGGTTGGGAGTCATTTCTGTATATATACTTATAACGGGATTGCCTGTCTTAATCATTTTTGTATCTTTTTGTAATTACAAATTTAGCTTAAGTTATCCTTAAATTAGCTATATTTACCAGTGAAATAGCCGTTTTTAACGGTTTATTTCTAATTTCGGAAATTATTATACCGGTAAATGCAATTGCAGATTACCATACCTCTATCTACTTATCCTTTCAATAATCATCCCAGGCAATTTTAAAAATTTCGCATTATGAAAGGTAAACACCTGTTTCTCGTTATCACTTGTATTTTTGTAACGCAGGCTTTATTTGCCCAAAGGGTAAAAAGAAAAGGCACCACGCCACTTGAACTAAACAAGAACACAACTTCCTCTAAAAATATTTATACGCTTGCGCAGGTGCAAGGTAAATGGCAGGAATTCAATCGCACATTTATTGCTACAAATGAAAAAGCGGTCTTTTTAGATTCACTGATGATTGCTATTAATAAAAGTAATGCCGAAGTAAAAGAAGGAATGAGCATGAATATGAAAGGCGAGGCAGCTATCGAAGACCGTAATTCTCTCTATGTAGCTGGCGACAGGTATTCTATAGTTTCGGTTTCTGACTCTCAATTAGTGCTTAACGATGGCGAATTTTTTAAAACAATGAAACAAGTGCCGCAGTTTTATTTGGAAACAGTTGGCAAAGATTCGGTAGTACTGGCAGAATATACAGTACCCAAAAATGTTTTGATGACAGATATTTTAGGTACGTGGACGGTTTATAAAAAGGAAGCAAAGCCGGGCATTATCAATAAAGATACTTACCTGGTAAATACAATTTCGGTTTTAAAAAATTCTAACCAAAACCTTGCAACGGGCGAAATTATTATGGGCCAGGATAATGCGCAACAAAAATATCCCTGTACTTTTATTTTAAAAGACAGCACACTTCAGGTTCTCGTAGATAATAAAACTTTAAGCTTTAATACTTATAAAGCCACAGATGGTGAATTTGTATTTGGTAATAAGACAGAAGTATTGAATTACGCAAAACGAAAATAGTATTATTCTACTATTCGCAGCTTCGCATAATTAAGCATTATCTTTTTTTCACCGTTATTTTCAAACAGTATGGTTGCAATTGGGTTGTGAGAAGAGCCTTCCATTTTTGCAACATTACCAAAGCCGAATTTTTGGTGTTCTACTTTCTGGCCTTCCTGTAAATTACTGGTATCACTTGCAACAAAATTTTCCGACGGTGTGTGTTCTTTTACCTGCGGCCTTGCAGCAATAGCACTTATAGCTGATTTTCTTTTTTCAGGATTATCTGAGCGTTGTATCACCGGCTCTGATGATCCGCTGCCAAAGCCACGACGCATTCTTTCAAAAGCACTGCCATTACCCCAACCTGTATTTGCATTATTTTTTGCAGCACCCCCGGCATAGCTTCTGTCTATATGTTGTTCCGGCATTTCATCAATAAACCGGCTGGGTTCATTTTGTTGTAATTGCCCAAAACGATATCGTGCATTACTAAAGCTTAAATATAATTTTGATTTTGCTCTGGTAATGGCAACATAAAATAATCTTCTCTCCTCTTCCAGTTCTTCTCTTGTATTTATACTCATGGCATTGGGAAACAATGTTTCTTCCAACCCGCCAACAAACACTACCGGAAATTCCAAACCTTTCGCAGCATGTATCGTCATTAATTTTACTACATCCTGGTTTTCTTTATCCTCATTATCTGAATCGGTAAGCAATACGATCTGTTGTAAATAGCTGCCCAGGCTTTTATCACCCACTTCGCCATCTTCTTCATTCATCGGCGTTTCAGTGAATTCTTTTATACTGTTCAGTAATTCCTGTACGTTTTCATACCTGGCCAGGCCTTCCGTTGTTTTATCATTAAACAACTCTTTTACAATGCCGGTACTTTTACCAACTATCACAGAAAGATCATACGCATTTTTTTTCTGCAGTTCACTCTGAAACATTTTCACGGTTGTTACAAAGCCATCAATACTTTCAAGTGTACCGCTTCTAAAACCATACATAGCAGCATTGCTGAGAATTTCCCATACCGTAAGATTGTTTTCATTAGCATACAATACAACCTTATCAATCGTTGTTTTGCCAATGCCTCTTGCCGGAAAATTAATAATGCGTTTTAATGCTTCTTCATCTTTTATATTTACAATCAAGCGCAGGTAAGCAATAAAATCTTTTACTTCTTTACGCTGGTAAAAACTCATGCCGCCATAAATGCGATATGCAATTCCCATGCGGCGCAGGCTCTCTTCAAAACTCCTGCTCTGTGCATTGGTGCGATAAAGAATAGCAAAATCTTTATTAAAAAAATGATTGCGGAGCTTTTGTTCTTTAATAGTATCGGCCACCATTTTACCTTCATCATTATCCGTCATTGTGCGAACGAGTTTTATTTTTTCTCCTTCGTCGTTTACGGTAAATAAAGTTTTTTCTATCTGGCCTTTATTGTTGCTGATAATTTCGTTGGCGACATTAAGAATGTTTTTTGTGCTGCGGTAATTCTGTTCCAGCTTTACCACTTTTACATCATCATAATCTTTTTGAAACTGTAAAATGTTTTCAATGGTTGCACAACGAAAACTAAAAATACTTTGTGCATCATCACCAACAACACACACATTTTCATGCATGGCACCCAACAGTTTTATTATTTCATACTGTGCCGGGTTGGTATCCTGGTACTCATCTATTAAAATATATTTAAACTTTCGCTGGTACTTGCTTAGCGCTTCAGGATTATTTTTTAAAAGAATATAAAATTTAAATAACAGGTCATCAAAATCCATCGCACCATTTTTAAAACAACGCTTTGCATACGCATCATATATCTGCGCCAGCATTGGCCTGTTTGCCCTTGCATCTTCCTGCTGCAGTATTCCATCATTTGCATATTCAGCCGGCCCTATCAAAGCATTCTTTGCGGCCGAAATACGGTTGTACACCACGTTTGGCTTGTACTGCTTATCATCCAGATTCATTTCGTTAACCACTGTTTTTACAACACTCTTTGCATCATCCGTGTCATAAATTGTAAAATTATTTGGGTAGCCGATCTTGTTGGCTTCTGCTCTTAAAATTCTTGCAAATACACTGTGAAAAGTACCGACATATAAATTTCTTGCTTCAGAATTTCCAAGAATGCGTTCTATTCTTTCCTTCATTTCTGCCGCCGCCTTATTGGTAAAAGTAAGTGCCAGTATATTAAAAGAATCAACCTGGTGTGCACTCATCAGGTGAGTGATACGGGTAGTCAGCACTTTTGTTTTGCCGCTTCCTGCGCCCGCAATGATCATGATCGGCCCGTCTTTGTGTAATACAGCTTCTCTCTGTGGTTCGTTCAGTTCGTCTAAATAATTCGCCATTTTGCAAAGGTAATTTTTATAGCGCTTATTCTCAAAAGCACTGGGTGCCTCTTTTGTGTTTGTGGGGAAATAATTTGGTTACGGGCAAAAGATCTTTGGGTATCATCGTTGTGTCACTCACTTGTGCGGCAACGCATCATTCAGCTTTTTACCGAAGCGGGTCACTCGAGGTTCTTTTAGAAGCGGCAAATTTTTATTGTTAGCAAATATTATTTTTTATATAAATGACATTTCCATTATTAAGTGCAATTTTGCAGCATTGAATTTTTAATATGCATAAAAACAATAAAGCAGCCATCGGGTTTATTTTTATTACCCTGATGATTGATGTGACTGGCCTCGGAATTATTATACCGGTGCTGCCGAAATTGATAGAGCAATTGATACATGGCAGTGTGAGCGAAGCATCCAAATACGGCGGCTGGCTCACGGCTTCTTATGCAATTATGCAGTTTTTATTTTCGCCCATTATAGGCGGGCTCAGTGATAAATATGGCAGAAGACCTGTATTACTTTTCTCTTTATTTGGCTTTGCACTCGATTATTTATTTCTTTCGTTTGCACCTAGTATTGGTTGGCTTTTTGTTGGGCGGGCTATTGCAGGTATTACCGGTGCAAGTTTTACAACCGCTACTGCTTATATTGCCGACATCAGTACTAATGAAAACCGGGCACAGAATTTTGGAATGATAGGTGCGGCTTTTGGTGTAGGATTTATTATTGGCCCCGTTGTAGGCGGTTTGCTGGGTTCATTTGGCCCACGGGTTCCTTTTATGGTAGCGGCGGCTCTAAGCTTTTTAAATTTTTTGTACGGTTATTTTATCCTGCCGGAATCATTGCCAAAAGAACATCGCCGGCCATTTAGCTGGAAGACTGCAATACCCGGACTTTCATTAATAAAACTAAAAAAATATCCAGCTCTTGGCGGACTCATCATTTCTTACTTTTTAATTTATGTAGCATCTCATGCGGTACAAAGTAACTGGAGTTTTTTCGGCATCGAAAAATTCGGGTGGAGCACCAAGACCATTGGGATTTCCCTGGGCGTAGTGGGTTTGTTAGTTGGTCTTGTACAAGGTGGATTAATTAGATTTGTGAACCCTTGGTTAGGAAATGAAAAAAGTATTTACATCGGCTTGCTTTTATATTCTTTAGGGTTATTTCTTTTTGCATTCGCATCACATAGCTGGATGATGTTTGTTTTTTTAATTCCTTATTGTCTCGGAGGTATTGCCGGTCCGGCTTTGCAATCTATTATTTCTGTAAGCGTGCCTGCCAATGAGCAAGGTGAGTTGCAGGGAGCGCTTACAAGTCTTGTAAGTGTTACGGCAATGATCGGTCCACCGTTAATGACAGGGCTGTTTTCTTATTATACAAAACCTGGCGCACCGATTCATTTTTCCGGCGTTGCATTTTTTGCAGGAGGTATTCTGATGCTAATAAGTGCGATCATTGCTTACCGGGCACTTCATCCTGGTAGAATAGCAAACGCATAGAGAAGTTTTTTTTATTTATAATAAAATCCCTCTTTGTTTGTTTGAGGTAATAAGTTGAAATTCGCATATGCAATTTTCACAACGTGATATTTCTACAGAAAAACTCATAGAGTTATACAGAAGCCTTTTGCTGCCCCGCATGATAGAAGAAAAAATGTTGGTCCTTTTGCGGCAGGGAAAAATATCAAAATGGTTTAGCGGTATTGGGCAGGAAGCTATTTCTGTAGGTGTTACAGCAGCAATGCAGAAAGACGAATGGATAATGCCTTTGCACCGGAACCTGGGTGTTTTTACCGGCAGGGATATGACGCTAAGTAAATTATTTATGCAATGGCAGGGAAATAAAGATGGCTATAGCAAAGGGCGGGAAAGAAGTTTTCATTTTGGAAGTAAAGACCATCATGTGTGTGGTATGATATCTCACCTTGGTCCGCAGCTTGCCCTGGCAGATGGCGTAGCGCTGGCATATAAATTACGAAAAGAACAAAAAGTATCGCTGGCATTCACCGGCGATGGCGGTACCAGCGAAGGCGATTTTCATGAAGCACTTAATACAGCAGCCGTATGGGACTTACCGGTGATATTTATTATTGAGAACAATGGCTATGGCCTCAGTACACCTGTAAATGAACAATTCCGTTGCAAAAACCTGGTAGATAAAGCAATTGGCTATGGCATGGAAGGGGTGCAGATAGACGGCAATAATATTCTCACGGTGTATGATACCATTAAAGGCGTAAGGGAGTATTGTATCAAAAATCAAAAACCGTATTTAATAGAATGCATGACTTTCAGAATGCGTGGGCATGAAGAAGCCAGTGGGGTAAAGTATGTACCTAAAGAATTGTTTGAAGAGTGGGAGCAGAAAGACCCCGTTCGTAATTATAAAGAATGGCTATTGAAAGAAAATATACTTTCAGCAGATGCAATAACCAAGATCAAAGTAGATATAAAAAACTATATAGAAACAGAACTGGCGGCCGGCTCAAAAGCATCGGAAATAATACCTGATACAAAAGAAGAAATGAATGATGTGTATGCGCCTGCTGCAAGAAATAAGAACTTGTTGATGGCTGCACCAGATAAAGAGAAGCCCGGAAGGTTTGGGTCAAAAAAAGAGAAGCAGGCTGAACCGGTATCAGAAAAGAAATTCATTAATGCTATCAGCGATGCATTAAAACAATCCATGCAGGAGCATCCCAATCTTATTTTGATGGGACAGGATATTGCAGGATACGGCGGTGCTTTTAAAGTAACAGAAGGCTTTGTAGAAATCTTTGGTAAAGAAAGAGTACGCAATACACCTCTTTGCGAAAGTGCGATAGTGGGTGCTGCACTTGGTCTTAGTATGGAAGGGTATAAAGCTGTTATGGAAATGCAGTTTGGAGATTTTGTAACCGTAGGGTTTAACCAGATAATAAATAACCTGGCAAAGATATACTACCGGTGGGGGCAAAACGCAGATGTAGTGATAAGGATGCCGACTGGCGGCGGTGTAGGTGCAGGGCCCTTTCATAGCCAGACCAATGAAGCCTGGTTTGCCCATACACCTGGCTTGAAAGTGGTATATCCTTCCTCACCGGAAGATGCAAAGGGTTTGCTGATCGCAGCCATTAATGATCCTAACCCGGTATTGTTCTTTGAGCACAAGGCTTTGTACAGAAGCGTAAATGGCCCGGTGCAGGATGCGTATTATGAAATAGAAATAGGAAAAGCAAAACAGGTACAAGCTGGTGATGATATCTCTATTATTACTTATGGTGCAGGGGTGCATTGGGTATTGGATTATGCAAAAAATCATCCTACTGTTTCTCTTGATATTCTTGATCTGCGGTCTTTGCTTCCGCTGGATTACGAAGCCATAAAAGAAGCAGTTGGCCGTACCGGAAAAGTTTTGATCTTGCATGAAGACTCCCTGACTGGCGGCTTTGGTGGAGAAATAGCGGCGTGGATAGGAGAACATTGTTTTGATATACTGGATGCCCCGGTAATGCGCTGTGCAAGCCTAGACACACCGATTCCATTCAATATTCAACTGGAAAAAAATTATATGGCTTACAGCGGGCTACATGAAATGATCACCAAATTATCAGGCTATTAAAATAAGTATAAATCCACTTTTATTAATGCTGCAGGAAAATCTTTTATTGGTATTATCTCTTTTGTTTGCAGTATCCCTGCTTGCCATTCTTAGCAACAAACTAAAAATTTCTTATCCTATCTTTTTGGTAATTGCCGGGTTGGTAATTGGTTTTATACCGGGTATGCCTGCAGTAAGCGTAAGCCCTGATATTATATTTCTAATCTTTTTACCACCCTTATTATTTTCTGCTGCCTGGAATACTTCATGGAAAGATTTTTGGGAGGCAAGAAGAAATATTACAATGCTTTCGGTCGGGCTGGTAATATTTACATCAGTTGCGATAGCCTATCTTTCTCATGCACTTATTCCCGGCTTTCCGTTAGCCTATGGTTTTTTGCTGGGTGGCATCATCTCTCCACCCGATGCTGTAGCGGCCAGTACGGTATTGCAGGGGCTAAAAGTCCCCCGGAGAATAATCACTATTTTAGAAGGAGAAAGTCTTATCAATGATGCCTCGTCACTGATCGTTTTTCGCTTTGCAGTGGCAGCGGTATTTACCGGCGAATTTAGTTTTATGAGTGCCGCAGGCAACTTTTTTATGGTAGCCATCATGGGCATCCTGATAGGAATTATCATTGCATTTGTTGTTTATCTCTGTCATCGTTTTTTACCCACCACTCCCAGTATTGATACAGCGTTCACTTTAATTTCTCCCTACCTGATGTATATCGCCGCAGAGCATTTTCATTATTCCGGGGTAATGGCGGTTGTAAGCGGCGGTTTGTTTTTAAGCTTTCGCTCCCAGGATATTTTTGACTATAATACCCGGATACAGGCCTACTCTTTTTGGCAAACGCTTACTTTTCTATTGAATGGCCTGGTATTTATACTTATTGGTTTACAACTTCCGCAGATCGTAAAAGGTCTTGGAGATTATTCTATTTTCAGTGCTGTATTATATGCTATCATAATCAGTATTGTAACAATTGTTATCCGTATCATCTGGGTTTTTCCGGGTGCATATTTACCAAGAATATTAAGCAAACGGGTACGCACAAACGAAATAAGACCAGCCTGGAAGCTGGTGTTCCTGGTGGCCTGGAGTGGCATGCGTGGTGTGGTATCTTTAGCAGCAGCACTGGCTGTGCCTTTAACGCTTACTGATGGAAGTGCCTTCCCTTTCCGTAACCTGTTGCTTTTTATTTCTTTTATTGTAATACTTGTTACATTGGTTTTTCAGGGCCTTACATTGCCATGGGTAATAAAAAAACTTGGGATAGAAGAGCCTGCAGATGCAGACAGCGAAATGGCGCTCGCCATTAAATTACAATTGGCAGAAGCCGCTTTAGATCACCTGCAGCAAAATTATCCCGAAGAAGTAAAAGCAATTGAAGCCTACAGACGGATAAAAGAAAGATATGAGAGGATGGTAGAACTAACTTATAAAAAATTAGTAAATGGTGAAACGGTTGAAGAAGAAAGTAATTTCCTGCCGGATTACAGGCGAATGCTTTTAGAGTTGGTTACAGTAAGGCGGGCATCTTTAAAAAGGCTGCGCCACGAAAAACTATATCCGGATGAATTGCTACGCAGCAAGGAATGGGAACTGGACCTGGAAGAAGCACGACTGAATGAGTAAAAAAATTGCCCGCATTCCTCAATAAAAGGATTTAGTCTTCTTTTTTTGCCGGGGAAGGCAGTACCCCTCTTTTAAAGCGGTAAGAAGCATTTAATATATATTGATCAAAAGTCACTTCGCCACTTGATACAGTGAACTCGTAACTGGGCCGGTACCAAACCATAAAAGTATCTAATGAGTAGCCTGATAATCCGGTGATACGTTTTACCAGTGTTTTATTAAAACGATAATCTATGTATTTATCCTGCTCTTCCTGTTCCAGCCTTTTCTGAAAAGATTTGAGCCGCTTATTTCTACCGAAGCGGAAAATATTGATCAATTGATCGAGGTCTGGACCCGGCACACCACCCGGCACATACGAACTGCTCAAGCCCGGTTTTGTGTAACTGAATACCTTATTATAAGTTTCCCGGTTTTCAATAGAATCCTGCGAATATGATTTACCATATACAGTCACTTCTTTAAGGAGACTGTATTTTCCCGGAATAACCATTTTAATAGAAATATCGAATTGTGACGGATTGGGAATGTTGTGCACAGGAAACTTTTGCGTGGGCTTATTATTGTAAAAAAAATAAATAGAATCATTGTCATTTACCGCAATGGAATAACGCCCCATAGAATCTGTTAATGCCAGTTTGCCGCCGGTACTTACTACATGTACCATTTCTACAAAATTAGTTTTGCTGTTATCCAGCACCGTACCGCTAACAGTGAGCTGTGCATTGGCGAATGAAACAATACAGGTAATAAAAAATAAAGTAATAATGTGGCGCAAAGGCAGTCTCGTTTTTATTTTGAGCGTAATATTAAGCAAGAAATGGTAACAAGATTGTTTATATAATTGATTTAACTAGGCTTTTGCTTTTATAATTACTTCTTCAATGGCTTTAGCAAACCACTCATGCTCCAGCATATGTATCTTTTTTGCCAGCGTATCAGCATTGTCATTTCCTTCTACAGTACATTTTTTCTGTAATATTATTTTTCCATGGTCATATATCTCATCAACATAATGTATGGTAATGCCGCTTTCTGTTTCCTTGTTTAGTATAACGGCCTCGTGTACATGCTGGCCGTACATTCCCTTGCCGCCGTACTTTGGCAAAAGCGCAGGGTGTATATTAATTATCCTGCCGGGATAAGAATCGGTAAGTGCCACAGGTATTTTCCATAAAAAACCGGCAAGAATGATCCAGCTTATTTTTCTTTCCTCTAATTGATCTACACAACTATCGTCAGAAAAGAAGTTGTTCTTATCAATTAGTAAAACGGGTACACCATTCTTTTCAGCAATGGCTATAACTCCTGCCTGTGGCTTATTACAAACTACCAATGCGGGCTTTATAATAGGGTGACCATTAAACCTCTCAATTATTTTTTCAGCATTGCTTCCTGCGCCAGAGGCAAAAATGGCAATATTGATTTTATCTATTTTTAAAATATCCATTTGTGCTACAATTATTAAGCATCTTGCAAATGTGCAGTAAAATGTTGTGAATAAACAGATGAATTTAATGAGATTTAAATTGAGACATACAACAAAGAAGTATAATGTTTAAATATCCACAAATAGCTGAAACCCATACTGCGTATAAGAAAAAAAAATTAACATTTGTTGATTATATGTCATGCTCCTGTCTTATTTTTGCACACGAATAAGGATATTTTCCACATTAGCCCCGAAACTGTATGAGTCGCTATAGAAAAATCGTATACAAAGCTTTTACAAGCATACTTTTTATTGCATTTTTTTTATCTGGTAATAATGTACTGGCACAGGATGGTGCGGCATTGTTTAAAGCAAATTGTGCCAACTGTCATAAACCCGATAAAGATTATACCGGGCCGGCATTGAAAGGAGTTAGAGCAGGAGAACCAAACGCCGACTGGGTTTACAAATGGGTAGCAAATCCTGCGGGTATGATCAGTACTGATCCTCATGCTAAAATGTTGTTTGCAAAATATGGCCCTACTGTAATGACAGCATTTCCTCAATTAAAGAAAGAGGAAATAGATGCTATACTTAAATATGCAGATGATTATACTGAAACTAAAGCACCACCGCCTCCGGGTGAATCAACTGATGCTGGCGGAGACAACTCATTATTATTTGGAATTCTTACTTTAGTATTAGCAGTTATTGCATTTGTATTATTACAGGTAAACAGCAATCTTCGCAAACTTACCGATGAAAAAGAAGGCGTACATCGTGGCGAACCGGTGCCTTTCTACCGGAACAAGACTTATTTGATGATAGGCGTTCTTGCCTTATTCACCCTTGCAGGCTATTTTCTGGTAAACAGTGCGATTGGTTTAGGTCGTCAAAAAGGCTACCAGCCGGAGCAGCCGATTTATTATTCTCATAAAGTACATGCCGGTGTAAACCAGATCAGTTGTCTTTACTGCCACGGAGGTGCACAGGATAGTAAACAGGCCAGCATACCTTCTGTAAACCAGTGTATGAATTGCCATATGGCAATTAAAGAATACACAGGTGAGCCAATTCTAAAAGAAGATGGTAAAATGGTAAATGGTACGGCCGAGATCCAAAAGTTATATTCTTATGCGGGCTGGAATCCTGACAAGAAACAATACAATCCCGATAATGATCATGATGGCATACCTGATGGTGCAAGGCCAATAGAGTGGATAAAGATCCATAATCTTCCGGATCATGTTTATTTTAATCATAGCCAGCACGTAAAAGTAGGGAAGCAACAATGCCAGACCTGCCACGGTAACATACAGGAAATGCCTGAAGTACACCAGTTTGCAGAGTTGAGTATGGGATGGTGTATCAATTGCCACAGAGAAACTAAGGTTGACTTCTTAAATAAAGAAACCGGCGAAGGCAATAAATTTTACAGCATTTATGAAAAATTCCATAACGACCTGAAGAATCATAAGATGGACAGCGTAACGGTGGAGAGCATAGGTGGTACAGAGTGTCAGAAGTGTCACTATTAGAATTGGCTCGTTAAGAGATAAATGTAGTCGCCATTTTTAAATTTTCGAATTTTCAAATTGTAATATGAACAATAAAAAGTACTGGCAAAATTTTGGAGACCTGACCCAGTCTGAGCGTTTTCAGGAAGACTCTAAAAAAGAGTTTAAAGAGGAGTTGGAGTTATTGCCCCTGGAAGATCTCGAGAGCAAAGGTTTATTGGATGCCAAAACACCCAGAAGGGACTTTCTTAAGTATTTAGGCTTTAGTACAGCTGCAGCAGCATTGGCTGCAAGTTGTGAAATGCCCGTACGAAAGGCTGTGCCTTATCTACACCGGCCTGATGACCTGATACCGGGCGTGCCGAATTATTATGCATCTACTTATGTGAATGGTGGTGATGCGATCAGTGTGGTTGTAAAGCAAAGAGATGGCAGACCAATTAAAATTGAAGGGAACGAATTATCTACTATTACAAGGGGTGGTACGAACGCTCAGTCGCAAGCCTCAGTGCTTGATCTGTACGATCCTATCCGTCTTCGTCACCCGTTACAAAAAAGCGGTAATGATTTTAAAGAGATTACCAGTTTTGATGCATTTGATAAAATGGTGGGTGATGCAATTGCAAGTGTAGCAGGCAAACCATTGGTTTTACTTACTTCTACTATTAATTCCCCTTCTACTTTAGAAATAATTGCAGCTTTCCTGGCAAAATATCCGGGCAGTCGCCATGTACAATACGATGCTGTAAGTTACAGTGGAATGTTGCTGGCAAACGAAGCATGTTATGGCAAAAGAGCTATACCAAGCTACCGGTTTGATAAAGCTAAAACAATAGTAAGTCTTGGTGCTGACTTCTTAGGAACCTGGCTTAACCCTGTTGAATTCAGCAGACAGTATTCAGAAACTAAAAAGATAAAAGGAGAGAAACCTGAGTTAAGCCGTCATATTCAGTTTGAGAGTATGATCAGCATGACGGGTGGTAATGCGGATGACCGCTTTTTACATAAGCCGTCAGAAACTGGTGCTGTTGCACTTGCACTACTTGCAAAAGTAGGTGGTACTGTTACTGCTCCTGCTATTTCAGATGCTAAACTAAGTAAAGGAATAGATCTTGCTGCTGCTGCATTAAATGCAACTAAAGGAAGTAGTCTGGTAGTTTGCTCCAGCAATGATGTAAATATCCAGGTAATTGTAAATGCAATAAATGAAGCCATTGGTGCAGGTGGAAACACCATCAACTGGGCCGCAACATCTAACTCACGCAAAGGTATAGATGCAGATATGGTAAAACTTGCTTCTGATATCAGCAATGGTAGTATCGGCGGTTTGTTTGTATATGATTGCAATCCTGTTTACACGTATTCAGATGGTAAAAAATTGGGTGAAGCAATTGCTAAATTACCATTAAGCGTTTCTTTTAATCTTACAATGGATGAAACAACAGAGCAATGTAAATACATTCTTCCATCTAACCACTGGCTGGAGAGCTGGGGAGATACTGAACCTAGAACAGGTTATATAAGTGTAATACAACCCATCATAAACCCTTTATTTAAAACAAGAGCTTTTCAAACCTCTTTATTAAAATGGAGTGGTGTTTCAACAGCTTCGGCTTCTGCAACAGTTGTAAAAGATTCAACTGGAAAAGAAATGCCGGTAGTTGCTGCAGGTATTCCGGCGGATGAATATGAAACCTATCATAAAAATTACTGGCTTTCTAAATTAGGAAGTACTGATAGTTGGAATAAAGCATTACAGGATGGGCTGGTAGAACCATCCTCTCCTGCAATAGGTGCAGGGAGTTATAATGGTGGAAATGTATCAGCCGCCGCTTCTAAAATTCTTCCAAAATCAGGTGCAATCGAAGTAGTATTGTATCAAAAGGTTTCAATAGGCACAGGTGCACAGGCTAACAATCCATGGTTACAGGAATTGCCTGACCCGATTACAAAAGTAACCTGGGATAACTATGCAATGCTAAGCCCAGACCTGGCAAAAACATTATTAGGCATTGACGTAGCCAGAAACCAGCGGGAAGCAGATAATTATGAAGTACACCCGGAAAAACCGGTATTAAAAGTTACCGTGAATGGTAAAGTTTTGGAGCTACCCGCTTTAATAATACCAGGTATGCAGAATGCTACCATTGCAGTTGCTGTTGGATACGGAAGAGAAAGCATAAATAAGGATACCGATAAAAAAACAAATCTTGACAGAATAGGAAGAGCAGCATATGGCGCAGGTAAAAATGCTTATCCATTTGTAGGATTTGACGGAACCAGCTTTATTTACAATGCTGTTGCCACAGCAGAAAAAACAGGGGATACTTACCCACTGGCACAAACGCAGGTACATGGCTTTACAGAAGGCCGCCCGGTAGTATATGAAACTAACCTTGCCAGCTTTATTGCAAACCCGGAGGCTTTGTTGGAAGAACCAAATACAGAAAGAAAAAATTTAGTACCGGATGGTAAAACAGATTATGTAACAGATGCGACGATGTATCCTAATTTTTCCAAGCCGGGAATAAAGTGGGGAATGAGCATTGATCTGAATACCTGTACGGGTTGCAGCGCCTGTATAGTAGCATGTACTGCAGAAAACAATGTAAGTGTAGTAGGAAAAATGCAGGTACAAAGAGCCCATGAAATGCATTGGTTAAGAATTGACCGATATTTTGTAGGTGACCTTGAAAATCCTGACGTCTTATTTCAGCCAATGCTTTGTCAACATTGTGATAATGCACCATGCGAAAACGTTTGTCCGGTAGCAGCAACCAACCACAGTAGCGAAGGATTGAACCAAATGATCTATAACCGTTGTATTGGTACAAGATATTGCGCCAACAACTGCCCTTATAAAGTACGCCGTTTCAACTGGCTTGATTTTACAGGAGCAGATAGTTTTGCTAATAATCAGGAGCCTCTGCGTAATGTAGATCTTGATGAAGCTGTATTCCAGATGAATGATGATCTGGCAAGAATGGTTTTGAATCCTGATGTTACCGTACGTAGCCGTGGTGTAATGGAAAAATGTTCTTTCTGTGTTCAGCGTTTGCAGGATAGTAAGCTGGAAGCAAAAAAACAACAGGATCCAACATTGGTTAGGAATGTAAAAACAGCTTGCATGCAGGCTTGTCCTACAGATGCCATCTTCTTTGGTAATGTAAATGATAGAGAAAGCGAAGTTTATAAAATAAGAAATGTAGAACAGACAAACCGCAATTTTTATGTGATAGAGCAACTACATACTTTACCTAATGTGAGTTACCTGGCAAAAGTGAGAAATACAGACAGGAAAGTAGCTTCAGATGAGGAAACACAGGAAGAAAAACTGTCTAATGAAAAAGCAGAAGCATAATCTTAAATACAAACTGTATCAGAATTAAGAAATAGCAGAACAAAAAATAAAAGCTAATTGCTAAAGGTCAAAAGCTAGATAAAATATGTCATTACTTAAATACGAATCGCAACAAAGGGAACCGCTGGTAGATGGTGATAAAGATTACCACCAGATCTCGGAAGATATTATCGGCCCTATTGAGATGAAGCCGGGAAAGCTATGGTATATTGGCTTTTTTATAGCGCAGGCTTTATTGATATTCGGTATCTATAGTGTTTACCGTGAGGTTACTTACGGTATCGGGCAATGGAATCTTAATAAGACGATTGGCTGGGGCTGGGATATTACCAACTTTGTGTGGTGGGTAGGTATTGGTCACGCCGGAACGTTGATCTCTGCGATCCTTTTGCTTTTCCGCCAGGGCTGGAGAACCGGTGTAAACCGTGCTGCAGAAGCAATGACGATATTTGCTGTAATGTGTGCGGGCCAGTTTCCAATATGGCATATGGGTCGTGTATGGATGGCATTTTTTGTAATGCCTTATCCTAATACACGTGGCCCATTATGGGTAAACTTTAACTCTCCCCTTCTTTGGGACGTATTTGCAATATCAACTTATTTCACTGTATCCTTATTATTCTGGTATTCTGGTCTTATTCCTGATCTTGCTTTGGTAAGAGACAGGGCAAAAACCAAATTACGTAAATTATTATATGGTGTTGCATCATTTGGCTGGACAGGAAGTACCAAACACTGGCAGCGGCATGAATCTCTGTCACTGGTATTAGCTGGGCTGAGTACACCGCTTGTACTTTCAGTGCATACCATTGTATCTTTTGACTTTGCTACATCAGTAATACCAGGTTGGCATACTACTATCTTTCCGCCTTATTTTGTTGCCGGTGCCATTTTCTCGGGCTTTGCAATGGTACAAACATTATTAATTGTAGTAAGAAAAGTAATGGGCCTGAAAGATTATATTACCCTTGGCCATATAGAGGCCATGAACAAAGTAATTGTATTAACGGGTAGTATTGTGGGTTGTGCCTATTTAACTGAATTATTTATAGCCTGGTATAGCGGAAACCCTTACGAGCAATGGGCATTTTTTCAAAGCAGGGCAAACCTGTTCTCTCCTTATGGCTGGAGCTACTGGTTGATGATGTTCTGTAATGTGGTATCGCCACAATTATTCTGGAGTAGAAAATTAAGAAGAAATATTACGGTAACATTCTTTATGAGCATTATTGTAAACATAGGAATGTGGTATGAGCGTTTTGTAATTATTGTTACCTCTATTTACCGTGACTTTTTACCAAGTAGCTGGAGTACTTATTACAGCCCCAGTATTTATGAGATTGGTTTTTATCTCGGTACATTCGGGTTGTTCTTTACCTGCTTCTTCCTGTTCGCCAAATTCTTCCCGGTAATTGCGGTGGCAGAAATTAAAGCGATATTGAAGACAAGTGGCGAGAATTATAAAGTGAAAATGACTGATATTGAAAAATCAGATGCAGAGAAGTTTTATATTGAAGAAGTAGAACATTCGCATTAGAATTTTAAGTTTTTGAATTTTAAATTTTGAATATATATGGCTGGAGGAATTAAAAAATTAGTAGTTGGCTCTTTTACTGATGAAGCAGTTCTGTTTCCTGCAGTAAAAAATGTACGCAAAGCCGGCTATAAAATTCACGATGTATATACCCCATTTCCGGTTCACGGGTTGGATCATGCAATGGGTATAAGAGAAACAAGTTTGCATACAGCGGGCTTCATCTATGCCATTACCGGTACTACTACCGCTCTTGGTTTTATAAGCTGGATATTGGTAAAAGACTGGCCATTAAATTTTGGTGGTAAACCCCATTTTTCTTTACCAGCCTGGATACCAATTACCTTTGAGTTAACGGTATTGTTTTCTGCAATAGGCATGGTACTTACTTTTTGTTATCTGTGTACGCTTGCCCCTTTTGTAAAAAAGCATCATTTTCATTTAAGGGCGACAGACGATCGTTTTGTTATGGCAATTGAATGCACAGATAAAACAAATGATACTGAATTGCAAAGCTTTTTAGAAAGTACAGGTGCGCAGGAAATAAATGTTCAGGTAGCTGAAACAGGCTGGTGGATTGGCAGGTATGATAAGGAGCAAAAACTATACAGAGACGAAAAAGGATACTAGAAAATTGATAATTGTTTAATGATAATTACTAAATGAGACAAAAAATATCCATAGCAGCAATTATACTTGTAAGTGCAATAGTTACAGTAAGTTCTTGCGACAGTAAGCGTGAGCCAGGCAAAGTATATATGCCTGATATGGCTTATAGCAGGGCTTATGAATCTTATGCAGAGCATGATTCCATTTTTACAAGAGAAGTAAACGATAAAGGCGGAAACCTTATTTTCTACAATGAGATGCCTGCAGACGGCACTATAAAAAGAGGAGAACTTTTTCCTGATAATATTACCAATGATAGTAACGGGTATAAAATGAGTGCGATGGTAAAAAATCCGCTTGATACGTTGAGTTCAGCAGATATGACTGAGGCCGGAAGGTTGTTCAATATCAATTGTGCTATCTGTCATGGTGAAAAAGGAATTGCGAACGGACCTTTATCAAGTAAGATAGGAGCAATTGCAAATCTTACACAGCCTAATTACATAGCAATGGCAGACGGCACTATGTTTCATTCTATCACTTACGGAAAAAATAATATGGGAAGCTACGCATCCCAGGTGTCCAGAAAACAACGCTGGATGATAATCAAATATATAAGAACATTACAACCAAAAGCTGGTGCTGCAGCAACATCCGACAGTACAATGGCAAAAAAATAATTTAAGAAGTTAACACAAATAATATTTTTAGATGAATCATCATTTTGAATTACCAGGTAGCTACAAAAAATGGACAATGGGCCTCTTAATAGTGGGGGTAATAACCTTGCTATATGGTTTTATTGCTTTTCATCCTTTTGAACATGCAGGGCATGGTGTAAATGTGAACGGCACCCGTTTCTGGGCTTCGCTTTTACAAAATAGTACCTACTGGTTACTTACGGTAAATGCTGCCATGTTCTTTATTTGTGTTACTACATTAGCAATGGGTGGCTGGCAGGTGGCTTTGCGTCGTGTGCCTGAAGCTATTGCCAGCATGGTTCCAATATTAGGAATAATATGTTTTGTAATATTAATG
>JBDSIB010000115.1:0-5406 GCA_039918155.1 Ferruginibacter sp. | reverse complement strand
TATTTTTTAAATTATATGATCCATCATCTTTAACCCTGTCGAAACCCACAAGGATCGTATCTTTTAAAGTTAATAATGCTACTACAGCATTTTTCATATTCAAATGGGTAGTCGTATCTTTAAGAGTACCAGTAATACTGGCTTTTTGTGAGTAAGATGCGTTTGCAAAAAATAAGAAAAGAAGTACGGGCAGTAGTTTTCTGAACATGTGTGAGTTTTGGGTTATGGACTGTAAATTGAAATTTTAAATTCACGATACAAATTAACTATTACTAAATTTACGTTAATTCACAAATGGTAAGAACGGCATAATAACATTTGCAATGGCATACGAGGACATACATTTTATAGATAGTACTAAACTGGTTTGGAATTATTCATTCTTTACGGATGACGATATTGAGCAATTCAGAAATGGTGATCTGCACAATGGTTATGAGAAATTTGGGAGCCATCATCTTCATGTACTCGATACCGATGGATACTATTTTGCAGTATGGGCGCCAAATGCAACAGCCGTTTCTGTAATAGGTGAATTCAATGGTTGGAAAAAACAATTACATCTTTTGTATGTACGGCTGGATAAATCGGGTATTTGGGAGGGATTTATTCCACGCCTTCCACAAGGCTCTTTATATAAGTATCACATTACAGGCTACGAAGGGGCAGAAGTAGAAAAGGCAGATCCTTATGCATTCTTTGCCGAACTACGGCCAGGTACTGCCTCTATCACCCGTCAGCTTCAAATGCCCTGGCAGGACGGGGACTGGATGACAAACCGTAAAAAGAACAATGCACTAAATGCACCGTGGAGTGTTTACGAAGTGCACCCTGCAAGCTGGATGCGGCCTGAAAAAAATAATGAAAGCAGTTTTAATACATATCACCAGTTAACAGAAAAATTAATTCCCTATGTAAAGGCGATGGGCTTTACGCATGTGGAGTTTATGCCGGTAATGGAACATCCTTATGATGGAAGCTGGGGATACCAGGGCACAGGTTTTTTTGCAGCAACATCACGGTTTGGCGTACCCGAAGATTTTATGCACCTGATTGATGTGATGCATCAGAATGGTATTGGCGTAATATTGGACTGGGTGCCTTCACATTTCCCCAATGATGCACATGGCTTGTATAAATTTGATGGTACACATACCTACGAATATGAAGATATGCGTAAGGGCTTTCATGTAGATTGGAACAGTTATATTTTTAATTATAAAAGGGGAGAAGTGCAATCTTTTCTTATCAGCAGTGCACATTTCTGGTTAAATAAATTTCATGTAGATGGTATAAGAGTAGATGCCGTAAATTCTATTATCCGACTCGATTTCTCAAGAAAAGAAGGGGAGTGGGAACGTAATGAATACGGTGGCAATGAAAATATTGAAGCCATAGATTTTTTAAAAAAACTGAATAAAATAATTTATCGTGATTTTCCGGATGTGCAAACGATTGCGGAAGAAGCATCCGACTGGCCCGGAATTACAACACCGTTGAGCAAAGGTGGTTTTGGCTTTGGAATGAAGTGGATGATGGGATGGATGCACGATACTTTTCGCTATTTTAAAAAAGTGCCGGATGAAAGAATTAAAGCGCAGGATGATTTCACTTTCAGCATGATGTATTTTTATGATGAGAAATTTATGCTACCCATCAGCCATGATGAAGTGGTGCATGGAAAAAGTCCATTGATATACAAAATGCCCGGCAATGAATGGGAAAAGTTTGCAAACCTTCGTTTATTATACACCTGGATGTACATGCACCCCGGAGCAAAATTGCTTTTTATGGGAAATGAATTTGGGCAGACATCCGAATGGAATTATAAATCGGAATTGGATTGGGAACTATTACAGCATCCGGTACATAATAGTCTACAGGAATGTGTTCGTACCCTGAATCACTTGTACAAAACAAAACCTGCCTTATACGAACTACAGTTTGATAAAAAAGGCTTTGAATGGGTTAATCTTGATAATCGGGATAAAGGCATAATGGCCTTTAAGAGAAAAGGCAAATCACGTGAAAATGATATTCTTGTGGTGATGAATGTCACCAACTATCCCCAACGCCAGTGGAAGCTGGAGGTGAAGGGAAAAACGAGCTGGAAAGAGATTTTCAATAGTGATTCAAAAGATTACTGGGGTAGTGGAGATTATGAGAATGAAAATATTATATGTGAAGCTGTAGATAAAA
Source organism: Ferruginibacter sp. (assembly GCA_039918155.1). GTDB lineage: Bacteria > Bacteroidota > Bacteroidia > Chitinophagales > Chitinophagaceae > Ferruginibacter. The sequence continues at coordinate 3,207 of JBDSIB010000115.1, read as the reverse complement.
AAAGAAAAATTTATGAAATAATTATTGACATTCCAGCGTTAGGAGCTATAATATTTGAATAATTGATAGTATTTTGTTGCTGAAACCATTCCATTTTATGAAGAGCCTCTTACCACTCGTTACTATATTTATGTTCTCTACTGTGTCTGCTCAAAATACAGACAGTTCTCAATTCTATTATAAAAAAGGTCTTGAAGAAAAAACTGCCAGGCGTTTTCTTGTTGCCAGCCAGGATTTTGAAAGATCAATTGTATTTAATGATCGCTTTGCTGATGCTTATCTTGAAAATGGATTTGCATCACTTGAAATGCGTAAAACAGACCAGGCAAAAGCAGCTTTTACCAAAGTAAATGAATTAGACCCATCCAATAAAGATGCGATAAAACAATTGGCAAATCTATATTATAGCTACCGCCAATATCCAAAAGCGATTGAGTTTGCACAAAAATGTACCGGTTGCGAAAATGCAAACCGTATTATTGGCATCAGTTATTACCAACAGGAAGATTACCCATCTGCAGTAAAAGCTTTGTTGATTGCGGTCAACCAAAATAGCAATGATGCAGAAGCTATCTATACTTTAGGCCGTACTTATCTCGACATGGAAGAGTATAAAAAAGCAGTTCCGTATTATGAGAAAGCAATAAAATTAGATGCTACCAAAAGCAGTTGGATGAACGAATTAGGATTACTGTATTATAATAACAGCGATTATAAAAATGCAGTGAATGCATTTGATGCTGCGGCTGCAAGCGGTTATGTACAATCAAATGATTTTAATGAAAACCTTGGCTATGCCTGCCTTTATAGTGAAAACTATGAAAAGGGAGAGAAACTTTTATTAGGCATATGGACACGAAAGCCAGGTAATAAAGATATCATTCGTGACATGGCAGAAATTTTATATCAGAAAAAGCAATATGACAAATCACTTTCTTACTGCCAGAAATTAATGGAACTGGATGGCAAAGATGGAAAAGCGCTATATCAGGCTGGCCTTTGTTTTCAGAAGAAAGGAGAAAAGGACCGTGGAGAAAAAATGTGCGATAAAGCCATAGAAATGGATCCATCGCTGAATTCTCTACGCCAGAAAAGAGAAATGCCGGGCGGTATGTAAATTATCTGCTGAAAGGCTTAATGTGCTTTTCCAAAATTCATTTCACCAGCTTTTATAGCAACGGCTAAATTATTCTCCCTCGGCGGAATAGGACAATTATAGCCTGTAGCGTAAGCACAGTAAGGGTTATAGGCTTTATTAAAATCAATCAACACTTTATTGTCTTTAATATCTTCCGTGGTAATATCTATGTATTTTCCACCGCCATAACTTTCGTTGCCTGATGTAAGATCAGTAAAAGGAATAAAGAGGTAATTTTTATATTGTGGATTAGTTTGCAGATCTTGACTCTGGTAAACAGTAAGATGATACGACTTTTTATCGATGGTAAAACTGATAAGTCCGTAACGATAAAATTTTGATGTTTTGGCACCGGAAGTTTTCATTACAAAACCTTTTGGATCATTTGTTTTTGCAAAACTGGCTGTAACTGAATATTTTTTACTACCTGGAAAAAAACGGAAGAATTTTTTATCTTCTCCTTTAACCACTTCATGATTTTTTATATAATCCTGTTGATATTGATGTAAACTTTCAATGTAGGATGTTTGTGCATTTGCACCCGCAAAAGACAATATAAAAATCAAACTCAGTAAATACTTCATTCGTAAAATATTTTAATTCATCATTAATACATTCACACTACGCTGTAAAATATTGAAAGCAATTTCAGCCATCAGGTTTTCTTTATCAAGAGTGGGGTTTACTTCTGTAATTTCAAAGCAACAAACTTTTCTATTCTGCATAAATTTACTGATCAGATCTTCAGCTTCTCTTTCCTTTAAGCCATTGCTCACAGGCGTTCCGGTGCCTTTGCTTATGGCGGAATCAAGACTATCTACATCAAAACTTACATAAATATCAGTACAATCGCTTAAATGCCGTAATGCTTTGCGGCTAACACTTTCAGCTCCATTGCGACGGACTTCGCTGGTAGTAATAACTTTCATGCCGTGTTTTTCTATTAACGATTTCTCTTCCTTTTCATAATCCCGTAAAGAAATAAACACGACGTCTTCGGGCAAAACATTCCGGTCATTTTTTCCTAATTTTTTTAACTGTTCCCAGTATTTTGTAGTTTTTTCATCCAGGTCGTGTACTTTATTTTCTTCATTATCCTCTGCAATGGCTATCGCAAGTGGCATTCCATGCATGTTGCCGGATGGGGTGGTGTAAGGTGTATGAAGATCTGCATGAGCATCTATCCATATAACTCCGAGTTTACTTTTTGGCTTAGCCATCTTTATACCGGCAATTGTGCCGCCGGCGCTGCTGTGGTCGCCACTAAGAATTACTGGAAAGAAATTATTTTTCATGCTTTCGCTAACGGCTTTGCTTATACGCTCATACATGGTGAGCACACCATTAATACGTTTTGCATACGGCGATTGTATTGGCTCAAAAAGCATGTTGTTCAGCGTTTCTATTTTCTCCGAGGGGAAATGAACAAAGAAATTGCTCATAAAATCGAGTGCTGCAATTTTTATGGCATCAATGCCCAGGCTTGCACCACGAGTACCTGCACCAATTTCAGAAGGGATTTCTATCAATTTTATATTCTTCATAAGGCAAATTTACATTTTTACTTTTAAGGGCGAAACTCCCTTGATAGTGCCCATACTATTTATGATTTTAAACCGGGTAAACATATCTTCACTATACCATTTTTGCTGCCGTGTTTTTTGTATTACTTCGCTGTGTTCCCGCATTCCATAAGCAAATGCTTTCATCGCTTCCTTACTTTCCCAAATGCTGAAAGTTGCCTGCTTTATCCATGGGATCTCGCCAATTCCAAATGAGGTGATAAAACCTGGTGCAGTTGGCATTTTATTAGCTACACCTGCAACATTTCGCCAAAAATATTTAAGCTTGTTTAGATGGATAGTAGCTCTTGTAATAACGGCTATTTCCCCTTCATAATCCGATTTGGAGGGCAGCTCACCAAAAGCGTATTTACCATCCCAGGTACCGTGCCCTTCAATAGGCTCTAACAATAATGTAAATGTTTCGCATTTAAAAAAACTAAACCATTTTGCGACAAATCTTCCAAATAGGTGTTTATTTATTTCTGCTGATTGTATTTTAGTAAA
>JBDSIB010000114.1:0-51788 GCA_039918155.1 Ferruginibacter sp. | reverse complement strand
GGTTTGCCCGCTTTAGAAGCAATGCAGTGTGGCGTGCCGGTGGTTGCTGCGGATAATACCTCTCTTCCGGAAGTAGTTGGAGGAGCCGGAATATTGATCTCACCTTACGATGAGGATAGGCTCAGTGAAGAGATGAGTCGTCTTTATAATGATGGGCAATTGAGAAGGAGTCTTGCAGAAGCAAGCCTTATAAGGTCGTCTGAGTTCTCATGGAAGCGTTGTGCAAATGAATATGCAGATATATTCAAAAAGATAAAATCAGATTTTAATTAACTACCTGTTTTACACAATAAATAAAAAATATGAATGCAATCATATTTGGTGCAAATGGACAAGATGGCTTTTATCTGCGTGAATTGCTTATGCAGCAAGGAGTAGAGGTGATTGGCGTGAGCAGGTCGGGAGGATTTTTGAAAATTGATATTGCAAATCTTAAAGAAGTATCTGATCTCATAAAAGAATATCAACCAGATTATGTGTTTCATTTGGCAGCAAATTCTACTACAAGGCATGATGCTATTTTTGAAAATCATCATACAATTTCAACCGGTACTTTTAATATCCTGGAAGCAGTCAAAAATTTTTCGCCACATACAAAAGTTTTTATTTCAGGAAGTGGTCTGCAATTTAAAAATGAAGGGTTACCCATAAAAGAAACGGATCCTTTTGAAGCAAATGATGCGTATTCGGTGAGCAGGATACAAAGTGTTTATGCTGCAAGGTATTTCCGTCATTTAGGACTAAAAGTGTACGTTGGTTATTTCTTTAATCATGATAGTCCATTAAGAACAGAGCGGCATGTTACTAAAAAGATCAGCGAAGCAGTTAAAAGGATAGGGAATGGCAGTAAAGAGAAACTGGAAATAGGAGATATGTCTGTAATAAAAGAGTGGACATTTGCCGGAGATATCGTGAAAGGGATTTGGTTATTTGTAAATCAGGATGCTGTTTTCGAAGCAAATATTAGCTCCGGTATTGGACACTCCATAAAAGAATGGATCGATGAATGTTTTTTGCTGATCAATAAAGATGCAGCAAACTATGTGATTCAACGAAATGATTTTAAAGCAGAGTATAGTCAATTGATTTCCGATGCGTCAGTAATAAAATCAATTGGCTTTGAGCCTGCAGTTTCTTTTTCTCAACTGGCGAAAATGATGGTAGGAAATGACTAACTCACCCTCAAAAAATATACTCCTCGTTCAGCTTTTCTCCAATGGAGATTGCTTATATGCCACTGCTATTGCAAGGCAAATAAAAAATGATTTTCCTCATTGTAAACTTACCTGGGCTATTGCATCTTTCTGTAAAAATATTATTGCAAATAATCCTTATGTGGATGAAGTGGTGGAAGTGACTGAGGTAAAGAAAGATGATATAACTGCATTCAGAAAATATAAGAAGAAGGTTTTTAAAGAGAAACAACAGGGTATTTGGGATGAAGTATTTGTAACTACCAATATGGATGATAACCTTGCTTTGTATGATGGAACTATCCGTGGAATGATCTTACGGGCTTATCCAAAACCGATCAGTGTACCATTACAACCGGTAGTAGTTTTATCCGATCAAGAAAAAAATAATGTACAACTCTTTATTGATAAATATTCGATCGATGTATTCAAAAACATTATTCTCTGGGAGTATGCGCCGCAAAGCGGGCAATCGGTTTTAAATTTTGACCTGGTAATGAATGTTTCAAAAAGAATTGTACAGATCCCCGGCACTTGTGTAATACTTACTTCTGCAAATAAATTTGTAAGCACTGAAGATATTATAGATGCCAGTGGCCTAACGGTAAGGGAGAACGCTGCACTAACACATTATTGCAGCCTCCTGATTGGCTGCAGCAGCGGCATTACCTGGCTCAGCGCCAGCACCGCAGGTACGCTGCTGCCTATGGTTCAACTCTTGAACCCGGATACTATTTTTTTAAACGCACCTTCTGTTGATTTTCAGCGATATAATATTTCTACTGAAAACCTGATTGAAATAACTACTATAAATGGCGAGGTCATATTTAATTGTATTGAAAAAATATTGATGGAAAATTTTTCTTCTGCAAAACGATTTTACAACCAGACATTGCAGTTACAGTTTAATACTACTAAAAAAGTAGTGTACAATATGCTTTGTTACCTGCAGTTTAGAGCCATTGCAAAGCATTATAAGATCATGATCGGTATTTATGGGCACAATAAGTTGTTTCTTCGATCCTTTTATGGCAGTTTTTTAAGTTTCCCATTGGTACTTGTAAAGAATAGGTTAGCCAAAATAAAAAGATAACAAGGTAAATATTGGAAAGTTAAAAGGGTAAGAATATTTTTTCAATTTTCTTACTGTCAGGCTTTATAAGCCATAGTACTCTTACATAGTTCAGCCAAAGGACAACTATATAAGAACTAAGGGCTAAATATAGGTTTACCCTATAGCTGACCTATAGTTGACCTATAGCTGACCTATACCTGAACCCTAACAGATAGGTGAAAAGCTTCGCTGTGTCTTCATATGGAGAGTTTTTAATACTGTGCTAAAATAAGCAATTTATCCATAGGTATTATAACGGAGAATCCGGTAAAATAAATTACAGGAAATCATCAGGCTAAAAATTATGCCTGAGGTCAATGTTTGAACTGCTACTCTTGTCATATTCATTCTCATTTTAATACTAAGCTGAATGGAATACACGTATTAATTCACTCCCTATAACTTTATACTTCTGCAAAAGAAAGAGAAATCAAAATAAAAAAATAAACAATGCGTTATTGAAAAAGATAAACTGAGAGAATAAATATCAGTTATCTGCAAAAGTTTGCAGTTATTGCCAAATAGAAACATTTATGAGCTCAAAGGCAATTGCGTTTATAAAAAATGTATTATTGTAACATCGTAGCTAATTAATTGCTTATTATAATTAAACTTCATGAGACCCATTTTACATTATTTACTTTTTCTCTCTTTTATTCTTTGTTTAAGTAGTTGTCAGAAAGAAGCGGCAAGCTTTATTTCTAAAAACCTGAATGCACCCACAGTGAATGCAGGAACTTCTCAAACAATTCAGCAACCGGCGCAGAATTTTACTTTAACCGGTTCCGCAACTTCTACCAATGGCCCAATTGCAGGGTATTTGTGGAGCCTGGTATCAGGCCCTAATGTTCCGGTTATTCAGAGTCCTGGTCAGGCTTCAACCCTGGTTACAAATTTTGTAACGGGTAAATACCTTTTCCAGTTGATGGCAATTGATAGTGCTGGTTTAACAGGGTTAGATACAGTGTCTGTTACGCTTACTCAAAGTCCAGTAAAAACATTGACATTACAGCCAGACAGCAATATAACAGAGTTAAATTTCGCAATAATCAATGGTGCAAACGCATCTGTGCAGGATAAAGATATTCCCGCTGTTGCATGGACAAGTGGCGGAAACCCATTAATAACGAGAGGTGCATTTCAATTTGATCTAAGCACCATTCCTGCAAATGCGACCATTATTTCTGCAAAGCTCACCTTATATTCTATCCCAATTCCAATAGATGGAGACCAGATAAATGCAAATTCAGGTTCAGATAATTCAATGTATATCCGTCGTATTAACAGTGCATGGTCAGCTGCTTCTACCTGGCAAACACAACCAGGAGTAGATATGACAGATCAGGTATTGATTCCACATACAAATTTGCCATTTCTTGATCTGGTAGATGTAGATGTAAAAAATATGGTAGGTAAAATGAAGGTAAGTGGGAATTATGGCTTTATGCTAAATCTAAAAAATGAAGTGATTTATACAGCCCGGCAGTTTTCTTCAAGCAGATATCCTGATGCTACGAAACATCCAAAACTGGTAGTAGTCTATCAATAAATTAATAAAGAATTACAATAAAAAAGGTTGTTTGAAAAAACAACCTTTTTTATTGCATACGAGTTATATTCTTACTTTTTCGATTGAAACTTCAATTCTTCTTTCATCATTTCTTTTACCAGCATAGGCAAATCATAAGTGGGTTTCCAGCCTAATTTTGTATTTGCTTTTGTTGCATCACCAATCAATAATTCTACTTCTGCAGGTCTGAAATAGCGTGGATGTATACCTATTACCTGTTTGCCTTCAGGAAGATTATAAGCAGGATTGCTGCATGATTTTACAAAAACCTTTTCATTAACACCTTCTCCTTTAAAATCAAGCGTAATTCCAACCTCATCAAATGCCATTATAATAAAATCACGAATGCTTGTGGTAATGCCGGTCGCTAATACGAAATCTTCAGGTGTATCATGCTGTAGCATTCGCCACATGCCTTCCACGTAGTCTTTTGCATGCCCCCAATCTCTCTTTGCATCCAGGTTTCCCAATAATAATGGATCACTATCCAATCCAAGCGCTATCCTGCTAACACCTATTGTAATTTTCCTTGTAACAAAACTTTCCCCACGTAATGGGCTTTCATGATTGAACAGAATGCCATTTACCGCAAACATATCGTATGCCTCCCGGTAATTGACAGTTATCCAATAGCCATATAATTTTGCTACTCCATAGGGAGAACGGGGATAAAATGGTGTTGTTTCTTTTTGTGGGATTTCCTGTACCAAACCATACAATTCAGATGTTGATGCCTGGTAAAACTTTGTTTTTTTAGTAAGGCCTAAAATTCTGATAGCTTCCAGTATTCTTAATACGCCGATCCCATCTGAATTGGCTGTGTATTCAGGCGTTTCAAAACTTACCTGTACATGGCTTTGGGCCGCAAGGTTATATATTTCATCAGGCTGTATTTGCTGAATGATACGGAGAATACTGCTACTGTCGGTAAGGTCACCATAATGCAAATGAAATCTTTCAGATAAACTTTTATCGAAAATAAGTTCGTCAATCCTGTCTGTGTTCATTAAAGAACTACGTCTTTTTATACCATGCACATTGTATCCCTTTTTCAATAGTAATTCCGCAAGGTATGCGCCATCCTGTCCTGTAATGCCTGTAATTAATGCTGTCTTCATTCAATTATTTTAAAGAGAGCAAAAATAGTGTAAAATAATAGAAAACGATTGATGGCATGTATATAAAAAACTGCCACAATGGGCAGTTCTTTCTTAAAACATAGGGATAATATTTTGTTGTTTTATTTTTTTATTGATTATAGAACTGAAGAAATAAATATATTTACCTAGTCCGTTATTTGGATTTTTTTACGAAGACTTTTATAGAAGCATTTCATAAAGTAAAACTATATTAAAATACTAGGGTTTTGTTTTTCTATTTCATAATTGCCGTAAAGACAATATAACTGTAACCAATTGGCCGATAACTGTATAAAAAAAAATATTCTAGAGATGTTACTTTCTGGTATCATATGAGACATATATTACATACTGCTTTTTTTCTTTTATTGTCAATCTCTTCTTATAGCCAGGATATCTTCAAAAGCATAAAAAATTTCACACAGGCTGATGGATTACCGAGCAATGAATGTTATTTTATTTTCAGGGATAGTAAAAATTATATGTGGATATCAACCGATCAGGGAGTAGTAAGATATGATGGGAAAGAAATGCAAAAATTTATCTTACCAGACAATGTAATTTTTAAAATTAAAGAGGATCAATTAGGTCGAATATGGTTTTTTTCTCAAACTGGTAAATTGTCATTTTACAATAATGGAAAAATCTATCCATATAAATTTAACTCAAACATTGAGGCACAAATAAAAAGTATTTCAATTACAAATGCGTTTATTATAGGTAATGATGATATTCTTTTAAACTCTTATAATAGATATAATTATGATATAGATAAAAAAGGAAAAATATCAGCATTCAATTATGATAATATCAAAAAAGATTCTCTTATTTTCTCTATCTCCAGTTACGATAATAAACGTTTATTTGTACGAAAAACACTAAATGGTAAAAGATATGATACTGCCTATATTTATGACCTTAGATATAAAAATGAAGTTTACAAAATACCTTTCAATCAATTATCATCCGGCTATTACGGTATAGCTCAAAATCAAAAGAATGAACTTTATTTTTTTAATAGTAAATATTTAATTAAACTTTTGGGGCATGGAAAATATTTGTCAAAAGAATTCCCTGGCGATATTTTAAGTGTAAAATGTATAAATGAAAATACTAATATTGTTGGGCTGATAAAAGAGGGGGCTTATTCTGTAGACTCTCAATTAAAAAATCTAAAAAAAATAGCATTTTTAGAAGGAAAGAGTGTAACATGTATAGAGCAGGATTTTGAAAGAGGTATCTGGTTTTCAACTTTAGAGAATGGTATGTTTTATTCTCCTGAGACTGTTGTTGAAAATATTTCCCCGGGATCAAATGATCCAATACTGCGAATAAGTGTATTAAATGATAGTACATTTATTGGCGCTTCAAAAGATGGTGTATATGAGTATAAAAATCAAGAGTTAAAGCAAATATTCAAAAAAAATTACCAGGCAGTCAAAGATATTTTTGTTGATAAAAATAAAAATATTATAATTGGAGCAGCATATGATGATATTTATCCTGCAAATTGTATTGGTAAAATCATAAAAATACCAAAAGGTGACTTCAATAAAATTATTTCAATTCATTCATCTTCAGAAATTGGCCGGCTTGGAAATTTTAATCTTGTTTTTAGTCAGGAAAAGCAATATCTGTTTACAACAATCCCCCAGCAAATTGAAAAAAGCACTTATCTCCCGATAAAAAAAGATATTGAATTCTTGCCAGGGAAAATTTACGTGACCTCAGATAGCAGCGCCTATATCGGAACTATAAGTGGATTGTACAAGATCGATAAAATCGATACTATTCCCAAAAGTATTCATAAAGATGTTTTCAATTCCGGTATTATTTGTATCAGGGAATTGAGCAAAGGGGTGCTGGCAATAGGGTTGAGGTTTGGGGGAATAGTTATTTTGAAAGATGATAAAATTATTTCCTCAATTACCGAGGACGATGGGTTAATAAACAATTCCATTAAGTATCTTCTTCCTATTCAAAGTAACCTATGGGTTGCCACGGCAAACGGAATTTCTGTAATTTCTTTTAAAGGCTTTGATTTTAAGAATTATTCAATTTCAAATTTTGGTAAAAGTAAAGGGCTAAGTGATTTGATTATTTATCAGCTTGCAGCTTTTAAAAATGACATTTTAGCGACTACCAATAACGGAATACTTCAAATAAAAAATCGGGATTCTTTAGTAAAAATCACTCCTGAGATACTACCACTATATATATCAATGGTGAATTTTGCAAAAAAGGATACCACCGATCTTAAAGATATTAATGTGCCCTTTAGTAATAATAAAATAATATTTTATTTTACTGCCTTAAGTTTTGCAGCATCTGATGATATTAAATATTATTACAGGTTTATAATAAGTGATTCTACATGGACAGAAACCAAGGGAAGTGAACTGATATTGGAAAATTTATCTCCCGGAAAATATTTACTCCAGTTGAAGGCAACCATTCAGTCTGAGAAAAGGTATTCGAAAATATTTTCTGTTAATATAAATATTGAAAAACCATGGTATCAGAATAATTGGTTACGACTATTAGTAATCATTGCCTTAATTACTATTATTTTTATAGCTTTTAGATGGAGGATCCAAAAAATCCGTATTAAGGATTTTGAAAAAAATAATATTAAAGTAAGAATGGCAGAACTGGAGCAGACTGCCTTAAGGTCTCAAATGAATCCCCATTTTATATTTAATTGCCTTACTTCTATTCAACAACTGATAGTTTTGCAGAAAAATGATGAAGCGAATGACTATCTGGTTCAATTTTCTAAACTTATCAGGGATACTTTGGAGAACTCTTCTAAATCATTTTTAAGTATCAGGAATACAATAGAATATCTTTCACGATATTTATTATTAGAGCAAATGCGCTTTCCAGGACAATTTGATTTTGATTTCAAAATAGGTAAAGAAGTTAACATTGATAAAGAGCTTATACCGACAATGATAATCCAGCCCCTTATTGAAAATTCCATAAGGCATGGTTTTAAGGGTTTGGTGAATAAAAAAGGATCAATTAATATTAGCTTTGAAGAAAAGGAAGGATTTATAATTTGTACGATTATTGATAATGGGATAGGAAATATTAAAGGAGATTTTTTGACAATGGAAAGGCACGGACTTAAAAATATTTCTCAGCGGCTTGCAATGTTAAATAACTCAGTTAACAAACAAAGTGTTTTTGAAATAAATAATATTTATAACGAAAAAGAAAAAATTATCGGAACAAAGGCTTTACTTAAAATATCTTATTTATAAATTATGATAAAGGCTGTTTATATAGAAGATGAGCCTGCTAACGTAAAATTGTTAGAGGCACTGCTTAGTAGATATTGCAAAGAAACTATCGATTTTTGTGGATCTGCATCTACAATTGTTGAAGCATTAGTGCTGATCGAAAAGATAAAACCACAATTGATTTTTTTAGATATAGAACTTAAAGATGGAAATGCTTTCGATCTATTAGATTTAATTAAAACTTTCGATTTTTATGTGATATTTATTACAGCCTACAGTGATTTTGCCGTAAAAGCATTTCGTCATAATGCGATTGATTACTTACTAAAACCTATAGAAATTGATAACCTGAAAGAAGCTGTTCAAAGAGCATCCGACAGAATAAATAACGAAAATATAAATGATATAAATTCTGAAACTATAAAGTTTATTAAAGAGAATATTGGAATAAAGAAAATCGGTATCCCTGTTCAGGATGGATTGGTTTTTATTAATACTGATGACATTGTGCACTGTGAGGCAAAAGGAAATTATTCTGTAATTACATTTATAGATAAAACAACAATCGTGACGGCTAAGAATCTTAAAGACCTTGAGACTTTTCTACCAGGTAGCTTTTTTTTAAGAGTACACCATTCCTGGATTGTTAATATCCGCTATTTAAAAAAATATTACAGGGGGAAAAACAGTTATATGGAAATGGACGATGGTAGCACTGTTTCTGTTTCTATAAGAAAAAAAGGAGATTTTTTAGATAATTTTTTAAAGACGAAATGAGTTTATCAATAATAATTGTCAATTATAAGACAGCAACATTGACATTGGACTGCCTTTCCTCTATCTATAAGTTTGATACGGGAAATATTGAATTAATTGTTGTGGACAATAATTCAGATGACTCGATTGAGAGTATGCTTCATTTGAAATACCCTGCTGTTAGATTTTTGCAAACGGGGTATAATGCTGGCTTTGCAAGAGCCAATAATGCAGGTATTAGAATTGCAAAGGGAGATGTGGTTTTATTATTGAACTCAGACACTATAAATATTGATAATGCCATTAATCATTGCTACGAAAAACTTTTAAATTCCCCCTTTATAGCAGCAAGCGTTCAGCTTTTAAATGAAGACAAGACGCCTCAAATATCTGGGAATTACGCAATGAAAGGTGGGCTTAATTATCTTTTACCACTTCCTTATACAGGTGTTTTTTTAAAATGGATAGCAGGGGTATTCAAAATAAAGAAACCAAATGTGCCAGATGCTAAAGGATTAGTAGAAGTAGATTGGATAAACGGAGCTTTTTTGATGGTGAAAAAAGAAGCGATTGATGCTGCAGGATTATTGGATGAAGACTTCTTTTTATACGCAGAAGAAGCTGAGTGGTGTAGTCGATTAAAAAAGGTGGGGGGGATGTTTGTGTATGGTGATGATCACGTAATTCATTTGCAAGGTGAAAGTTCTGGAACAGCTTTTAATTCTGATAGCAAGGGGTATTTTAATTTATTCGATAAAAAGGGGATGCAGATAATGCTGAGTAATTTTGTGAGAATAAAAAAACAGTTTGGAGTTGGTTGGTTATTTTTTGACTTAATGTTTTACTATCTCACAATACCTATATTTTTTATAGCAGTATTCTTTTCTTCAACATTATTTCCAAAAACAAAAAAGTATACGCTTAAACAGGCGGCTGGATTTTGCTATAACATGTTTAAAATGCCAAAATATATTTTGCACTTGCTTTCCGGAAAACCATTTTTCTATAAAGTATTATAAATATTCTTCCAGAACATTATAATATCCTCAAGACTTTTCTCAATACTTATCTCCGGCTTCCATCCAATTTCATTTTTAATCTTTTCATAAGAACCGACGATGGTCTTATTTTCTGACGGGCGAAAATTTTTCTCATCAATACTGTCGTGTACGGGCTTTCCTATTTTTTTTGCAAGTAACTGTATAATATCTTTTAATACATAGCCATTGCCGGAACACACATTATAAGTTTGCCCTTTACGGCCTTTGTATAACAATTCATAATAGGCTTTTACTACATCTCTTACATCGCTGAAATCTCTTATCACATTTACATCACCTGTTTTTAAAATGATTTCTTGCTTCCCTTCTAAGTCCTGCTGAACGATCTGTTTTGCAAAAGAGGCAATTACATATTCTGGTTTCTGGTAGGGGCCAATATGATTGAAGGAACGGGTATGTACAATATCGATATCATACGTATTTGCGTAAATGGCTACCAACTTTTGTTGCAATACTCTTGCTACGCCGTAAGGGCTAGCAGGCTCGGGGCAATCCGTTTCTTTTAATGGTAACCCAGCATTTGCATTCCCATATTCTTCGGTAGAACCTACAGAAAGAATTCTGCATTTTAATTGCATGGCTCTTACCGTTTCTACAATATTTAAAAAGAAATTTGTGTTATCTGTGATGGAACCGGCGGGGTCTTTCCAGCTGTTTGCAACACTGCTTCTGCCTGCAAGATGAAGAATAAAAGCCGGTCTGAATTCCTGTAAGACTGCAGCAAATTTATCCTTGTCTAACAGTGATAATTTATAAAGCGATATTTTTAAATTACTCAGCTTATCTACATTAAAAGCGGGCAATGTTTCATGATATATTCCTGCTACCTCACTGCCGGGTTCTTTATCATTTATATAATCTAAAAAATGCCTTGCCGCAAATCCTGCTATACCTGTAATTAATATTTTCATTTATCTGTTACTATGCTGCCGGTTAATACGCCCGCCGCTTTTGCTGCAATATTACCCCAATAAAAATGATTAAAAAAAGATTCGGGCGTTTGTGTGTGAATATCTGCCGATAAAATGGCATTGCTGAAAGCCGTCCAATCCTGATCGGCTACTACTTTTAATTTGCCGGAAAATAGGTTTTCATCTACCCCAAATGCACCACTTTTACTGCTGATTGATGTAAGATTATTACCAATTGCTTCTACTAATTTTGTTTTGATGCCACCGCCGGTAATCACCGAGTTTAAAAATATATCTGCGCCCTTAAAAAACAAATTGATGTCATTTACAAAACCTGCATAAATGATATTTTTATCCTCAAAGTCTTTTAACTCATTAAAAGAAGTGGGTAGCCCTTTTCCGCAAATAATTATTTTGTATTCGAAATTTTCTTCCGCTAAAAGCATTGGGTTTATATTGTTGATGATATATTCCACTGCTTCAATATTAGGCTGGTAATCCAGTGAGCCATTAAAAAGCAATATTCTTTCCTGCGCTTTAATATTATATTGATTTCGTAGTTGAGTCGCTGCAGTTTCTCTGTCTTCGGCTGTTGGCAATTCTTTCCATTCAATACCATAGGTTATTACAAAACATTTTTGTGGATCAAGTTTGTAATTTCCAATTGCAAAGTTTTTATCTTCTTTCGTTACAAAAAAATTATTATCTAAAATTTGATGCACATTTTTTTCATAATGCCACAGCATTCCCCACCACCATTTGCCCATACTTTTAAAACGGATGGCTTCAATATTGTGCGACAGCAGCGAAAGCCTTACCCCTGTAGCTTTCTTCAGCATCCAGGCCAGCCAGCCAAAGTAGGGGTGTACAATAATAAGATCAGTTAGTTGCTTTTGCCTGATGAGTTTTTTTAGTTTAAAAAATAGTAACGGGTTAGCATAACGCAGTTTGGAACTGCCTAAAATTTTATGAAAACTACCTTCCATTTCTTCCGGCACTTCGTTATCAGATACCGAAATAAATTCTACCGGTAGAACCTTAGAAAGATACTGGTAAAAAAAAGCAACAAATTTCTTACCACCCGTTTTAGGCGGGTAAGTATTATAAGGTGCCAATAAACCAACCCGGGTTTCCCCGGGAGAAAATGCTTTCTTCACTTATTGTATTAATTAGTGACCTGTTAGGCTGATGAATATATTTTTTCTATAAGCCACATTCTGCCTATGTTTCGTCAACACTTCGACAAGCCTGCCTGTCCGGTAGGCAGGCTCAGTGTGACATCAACATAGGCAGAAAGCTGAATTTTTCAAAAACAATAGCACAAAACTTTAGTTGGTAACCATTTTTTCTTTCTGCTTTTTTCTTACTTCCGCGAAAATGCAATATGCCAACAATACCATCAGCAGCCAGGTAAAAATATTTGCAATGTTTTTACTTGTATAAAATAATGTTGGCTCAAATTTAAATTCAATGGTGTGTTTACCAGCCGGTACAAGCATAGCTCTCAGTACATAATTCGCTTTAAAGTAAAGTGCTTTTTTGCCATCAATATATGCATTCCATTCTTTGTAATACACTTCGCTGAATACTGCAACATTCGCACTTGTTGAAGAAGATTCATAAGTGATATCATCATTATCAAATGTTTTCATTTGAATGGTTGAATTGCTATCTGCAGCAGCATAGCCAGCTACGAGGTTTTTATATTGCTCATCTACCACTACGGTATCCTTTGGGTTAAAACCTGTAAGTGCCTGCATTTCAGCAACAGGGCCATTTACAAATTCTACACTTTTTACAAACCATGCATTACCCAATGCTCCGGGATTTCTGGATGCAACTACATCATTTCCCTGGCGCTGTATCACATACTTTGTGTTCAACATATCCAGTACGCCCATGTTAGGCGATTGACCACTCAACTGGTATGCAGTCAGGTCATCATAAATGCCCAGTTTTGCTGCATGATAACCACCGATAGACTTGTGATAATAAGAAGTTTTAGATTCTTCAAACGGACTGCCAACACTCAAATTAAATACCCGGTAGTTAGGATCTTTATCCTGCAGTATTTGTTTATCCGCATTCGTCATCGGAAACTCCTGCTCTTCATATTTTTCTTTGCTGTCAAAACTTTTTTCATTCAAATATTTCATGTCAAAAGACATCTGATCTATTAATGCAGTTAAAGTAAGCCCGATCAGTAGCACCGTCGCATTCAATTTCTTTTTTAAATACAATGCAACAAATGCTGCGGCGATCAACACATAAATGAGAGAGCGGATAATATCACTTAGTAAGAGAGAACTCCTGTCTTGTTTTAAAGCACTTACAAATTCTCTGGAGGTTTTCTGAGCATCAGGATTGCCTTTAAAATTGGCAACCATCCCTTCGTATAATCGATTATCACTTTCAGCATCATAAGTAGCTAGCTTTTGTTCAATTGCAGGATCCTGCGCATTATACAATGTATTGAATTCATTGGTGCGTTGTTTATTTTCGTTACTAAAATCGCTGCTGAAATAAAACAGGAAGGCAATTGCAAATAAAGCCGCGGTAGCAATGCTGCCCATCTTAAATTTCTTCCAGCTTTCAGTGTCTGTATTATCCATCAACTTATTAAGCGTTAGCGCTGCAATAACAGGAAACAGTATTTGCGGAATTACCAATGCCATTGTAGGTACCCTGAATTTATTATAAAGCGGCAGGTAATCAAACATTAAATAATTAAAGCCGGCAAGATTGTGTCCCAGCGCCAGCAACATTGCAAAGGCGCTTGCAGCCAATATCCACCATTTGTGTTTATTATCTAAATAGAACATTCCGAACACAAAGAGGAAACAAATAACTGCACCAAGATAAACGGGCCCGTTTGTAAAGGGTTGTTTACCCCAGTATAAAGACTGGCTGAATTGTGACGCGGCCTGATCTACAGAAGCTTCTGGTACATTTAATTTATCTGTGAGATATTTCACTACATGAGAATTGTCTCCAAGCTTTGGGAACATATAACTTTCACCATCTCTTTCTGCATAATGATTGCCATAACCAACTACACCCGGATACATCATACCAAGCAATTCGCCCTGGCCATAACTCCACTGAAATGCATAATCACGGGAAAGACCCGTCGTTTTTCCATTCACTACTTTTTCACCTGCTTTTACATTTTTATCCATTACCAACTGGCCACCACGTTTTGATTCTTTTGCATAATCATAAGTTGGGAAAAGTGTGACTGCGTTTATACATACGCCTATAATACCTGCTGCTACCAACAGCCCGATGCTCTTTACAAGATGCGGTACCTGTTTGGTTTTTACTAAATGAATAATATATGCCACCGACATAACACCCAATATTAAAAACAAATAATAACTCACCTGTTGATGCCCCTGGCCAATTTGCAGGGCGGTAAAAAGGGTGGCCAATGTAAAGCCGGTTAAATATTTTTTATCATAAATTAAAATGGCTGCGCCGATCAAAGCAGGCGAGTAGGCGAGTGCGAGCATTTGGGTAACGTGGCCTGCGGTAATAATGATAGCGGAAAAACTACAATACGCAAACCCCAGCGATCCGAGGATGGAAGCAAAGGGTCGCACTTTTAAACACATGCATAAAAAATAAAAACAGATACATGCTAAAAAGAAAAAATTCATTGGTTGTGGCAACCATAACTGGAACGCATGGTCGATAATTCCCAATGGTGACCAGGCACCTTCGATTGCAATTTGGTAAGCAGGCATACCACTAAACATGCTCGTTACCCATAGCGGGAAGTGCCCGTGTAATTCTTTATACTCAAAAGACTGGTGACTCATCCCCTGCCAGCCAATGAGATCTGATTGTTTTAATACGGTACCCGGTTCAAATTCCGGTTTAGATATGATAGCAGCTACCACCAGGAAAATAGCGATCGCAATAAGGTGGGGTAATATCTTCTTAAAACTTATATTTTTCATTTATGCTTCTTTAGTGGCGGCAAATTAAGTCTAAAAAATTAATCCTATAAAAAAGCAGTACACTAATTTGTACTGCTTATAAAAATTCAATATATTTTCTTTCTATTGCCCGGCAGATTGAACTCCCTGAATTGCTTCCTGCTCGCCCTTCATATTCTTACGTTTAAATACGTTCACATCAAATTTTCCAAAACGCCAGCTAAAGTTGAGCCGAACCATTTGCGGGTCTCTTAAGCGTCGGTTATCCTGCACATATAAAGGCGTTTCAGCATGTATGGCATTAATATCTGATCTGAAAATATCGCTCACCTGAAGGGTAAGAGAAGCTGCCCTGTTTTTTAAAAAATCTTTTCTTATTGCAAAGTCTACCGAATAATAAGGTTTAATATTGCCCTGGGCATTTGTCTGCGTACTAGTGTACATTCCATAACCGCTTGAACTGCTGCCTGCGGGTATCAGTGTTTTAGCCTGGTAATTTCCACTTAATTGTATAGAATAATTTTTGGGAAGCGTAAAACTATTGTTCAGTTTTGCAAACCAACTAGCTAAGCTGCTGTTGGGCACACCTGGCAGGTTGTTGCTGGTAATAGAGGTATTATACATGTTCAGATTAGAAGTAATATTCCACCATTTTGTTATTTTATTTTTACCGGTAATTTCTAATCCTACGGTGTTGCTTTTATCTGCATTTGCAAAAGAAATGTACCGGGCTGTTTTAGCAGGATTGATCAACGAATCAAACTGGTAACGGGTTATAAGGTCGTTGGTTATTTTGCCGTAAAGGCTAAATAATACGCTGTTTCCTGGACTATATTGATTAGAATAATTGATCTCACCCAGCCAAGTAAATTCAGGTTTTAAATTGGGATTACCAATAGATAAATTTAAGGAATCAGAAAAATCAACAAATGGGACTACCTGGAAAAAGTTAGGCCTGTTTATTTTTCTTGAAACATTTAACTGCATATCCTGCTTGTCATTTAGTTTATAACTCAGGTAAGCACTTGGGAAAAAACTGAAAGGATATTTATTAGAGAACTGTTCATTCTTTGTAATAAAATTACCGTTATATTTTGAGCTTTCTACTCTTACCCCAGCCTGGTAGCTGAACTTTTTTATTTGTTGAGAGTAAGTGAGGTAACCTGCATACACGTCATCTTTAAAATTATAATTTACTCCAATTTGTGGTAGCAATATATACATCAATGTATTTACATCCTCCAGGTAGTTATCATTGTAATTATTGTAATTCCGTGTAGCTGCCCTCCCTCCAAATTCTATTTTCTGCGTTGCAGAAAATGGATCTACATAATCAGTCTGAAAGGTAAAATTTTTGGTATTGGTGCCGCCTGTAGCTCTTTGTGCGCCTAATGGTAACTTTGGAGTACCGGCCTGGTCAAATAAATAACTCTGGTAATTGGAGGTGTTTGTATTTACACTGTAAATATAATTTGCATCTGCGGTCCACTCTTTTCCGACTCTTGCAAAGTTGTGTTTATAACTAAGGGTGGTGCCGTAATTTCTAAAATGGATATCTGCCTTTAATGATCTCTTCGCAGTTTCGAGATAGTTGGTAGCTGGGGCAATGCTGTCAGAATTTATGTTGATAAGATCGCTTACTTTAAAATGCCCGTTCACCGCACTACCACTCAGTGTAATGGTGTTCCGGTTATCGATAAAATAATCAATTCCCATTCTTGCATACGCAAACAAACCATTTATGTGAAGGTTACTTGCCTGCGTAAAAGATGCAGTTGAATCTATTCCTAAAAAATTTGTTCGTTGGGTTCGTACATCTGTTAGGGATTTTCTAAAGCCAACATACGTAGAGGTAAAAAAGTTTATTTTATTTTGTTTTATGTTGAGATCTCCACCAAATGCAGGTTGCCCTCTTTTATCAATACTTGTATTAATACTTCCGCTATAACCCGTTTTACGGTTCTTCTTTAAAATAATATTTAAAATGCCTGCACCGCCGCCGCTAGCATCGTATTTTGCTGAAGGGTTTGTCATTATCTCTACAGAAGATATCTGGTCTGCAGGTATTTGATCAAGGGTTAGGGTAGTGGGTCGGCCATCTACAAATATCTGGGGAGATGCATTACGCATGGTAACATTTCCATCAATATCTACATTTACAGAAGGAATGTTTTTCATCACATCAATAGCCGTTCCGCCAGTTGCAGTCAGATCTTTTTCTACATTATATACTTTTTTATCCAGCGTAAGTTCCAGCAAGGGCTTGTCTGCATTAACTGTAACGTTTTGTAGCTGCTGTGGGTCTTGCTGTAGTTTAATATTGCCAAGGTCTTTATCTAATCCGCCAAAGTTCATTTCAAAAGCTACATTTTGTTCAAGTGGTTTGAAACCTACTGCTGAAATGCGCATTTTAAAATAGCCCATCACCGGCACATTGTCCATACTGAAATCTCCATTTTTTGTGGAGAGTACAGTAGCAATAATTTTATCCATTTTATTTTTGGAAATAGTATCAGTGATGATCTGGAGCAATTGTACAGAACCTCCATCAATAGGCTTCTGGGTCGTTTCATCAACTATTTTGCCGTAAAAGTGACCAGCGTTACCAGGTGCTTGTGCATAAATATTTTGATTTAGAAAAAAAAGGCTTATTAAGAAAAAAAGGGGTAAAGATCTTTTCATAAAGTTCCGTTAGGTTTGGTTGTACGGTAAAGTTGTATGCAATATAAATTGCTAAAAAGCAACAGGTTAGCGGAGCAAATTTATATTTTATTTTTCAGGAAATGAAATTATACAAATAATATATTAAAAAATTATTAAGCTTTGGTGAACATGTAAAAATTACATAAAAATCGGGCTTCTTTTTTTATTATTATACACATTAAAGATATATTCCATTACATTTTTTATTTAACGTAAATGAATTTTGTATAAGGCTTATTTTTATATACTTTTGCTGCCCGGTTTACAAAATGGTAGTCGTAGCTCAGTTGGTTAGAGCATCAGATTGTGATTCTGAGGGTCGGGGGTTCGAGCCCCCTCGATTACCCATAAGGGAACAGAGCAGAATTTTCTGTTTTTTGTTCCCTTTTTATTTTGATGAAAGCCGTAAGCATATTGATATGATCCCGTCCTCCTTCATCATCAGGATGGTTCGATTATGCTTTCCGTTAGGTGCAGTAATTATTGTTTTTATTATAAACATTAAATTTAAATATAATGCTTCTACCATCCAAAGAAATAAAGTCCTTTTTGATACTAATCTTGCTGGCAGTTTTTATTAATTCAGCAGCCTTTTCTCAGTCCGGATTATTACAAAATGTTTTTGGACGCACCCATACCAGTTTAAATGGAAGGTGGAATTATATTATTGACCCTTATGAAATGGGATATTATGATTACAGACATACGCCATTCGATCAGTCAGCATCAGGAACAGGAGGATTCTACGATGACAGGAAACAGATTAACAAAAGTGATTTGGTAGAATATGATTTTGATCTTTCCCCCACAATGAATGTTCCCGGAGATTGGAATTCACAATCTGAAAAATTGTCTTTGTATGAGGGGACGATCTGGCTACGCAAAAAATTTAATATTGATCCGGTTGAGAATAAAAGATACGTGTTGTATTTCGGTGCAGTAAATTATGAAGCACATGTTTATTTGAACGGCAAAAAATTAGGCATGCACAAAGGCGGCTTTACGCCTTTCCAATTTGAAGTAACAGGCAAATTAAATAAAGGCGAAAATTTTGTTGTTGTAAAAGCAGATAATACAAGGCATCCCGATGAGATCCCGACTGTGAATACAGACTGGTGGAACTACGGTGGTATTACAAGAGATGTAATGCTGGCAGAATTACCATCTACTTATATAGAAGATTATAAAGTGCAACTTGCAAAAGGAAACCTTAATAAAATAGAAGGGTATATACAATTGAATGGCTCCCAAAAAACTCAAATGGTAAAGGTTAATATTCGGGAAGCAGGCATCAGCCAGACAGTAAAAACGGATGCAGATGGAAAAGTCGTATTCAGCATTCCGGTAACCAAAATGAAATACTGGACTCCGGAAAATCCCACTTTGTATAAAGTTGAAATATCATCTGCAACTGATACCGTTTCTGATAATATAGGTTTCAGGACTATAGAGACAAAAGGAAAAGATATTTTGCTAAATGGCAAATCTATTTTTTTAAGAGGTATAGCTATGCATGATGAAGATCCATTAATACCCGGCAGGCTTAGGGGAGAAGCTGATATGCGAATGATGTTGCAGTGGGCCAAAGATCTGAATTGCAATTATGTGAGACTTGCACATTACCCACACAACGAATTGATGCTAAAACTTGCAGATGAAATGGGGATATTAGTTTGGGCTGAAGTGCCGGTATATTGGACTATTTCCTGGTTGAATGAGGATACTTATCAAAATGCAAAAAAACAATTAACAGATCTGATCACAAGAGATAAAAATCGTGCAAGCGTAATCGTTTGGTCAATTGGAAATGAAACTCCGATAAGTGAACCCCGTAATGTTTTTATGAACAAACTGGCAGATGTTGCCCATTCAAATGATAATACGAGGTTGGTAGCTGCAGCGCTTGAGATAAACCGAAAAGGAAACAATGTGGTTGTAGAAGATCCATTAGGCGAAAAATTAGACCTGGTAAGTTTTAATGAATATGCAGGCTGGTATTGGAGCAGTACAAAGGATATGCTTAACTATAAATTTGACATTAAATACAATAAGCCTGTTGTGATAACAGAATTTGGAGCAAGTGCATTAGCAGGGTTTCATGCAGATGATGAAACAAGATGGAGTGAAGAATACCAGGATAAATTGTATCAAAACCAATTTAAGATGCTCCTGTCTATTGATGGACTACGTGGAATGACACCATGGATTTTGGTAGACTTTCGTTCTCCCAGAAGGCAGCATCCATATTACCAGGATTTTTGGAATAGAAAAGGTTTGATCTCTGAAACAGGTAAAAAGAAAATGGCATTTTATACCCTTCAGTCGTTTTACAAGGAAATAGAAGCAAAGTATAAATAAAAAAATTTAGATAATGTCAATATCTCAAAGCTCATTAACCGTTTTCACACTAAAAATTTATTATAAGAAATTCACCAAAAAATTTACCTTTCATCCCTAATATTTCCCATAATGCCTGTTTAACAAAACATTATTGGCGATATAACGTTTCACTTAAACTATCCAAATTTTATTTACGTTATTTTTACAGCATGCAAAAAATTGCAGATTTTATTATGAGTAGAAAAATGATCCCGGTAATACTGGCTCTCACTGGTGCCAGCTTTTTTCTTGCTTTTCAATCGCAGGGGAAAAATGAAAATGATGATAATCCAAAATTGCGTTACACAAAGATATTGCGTAATGTAGGTGTACTGCTGGAAGAAGGCCATGTGAGCCCTAAGAAAATTGATGACGTTTTCAGCAAAGAAGTTTTCAATAAATTTTTAACTACACTGGATGCTGATAAAGATATTTTACTTCAATCTGATGTAGATGGTTTCAAAAAATATGAAATTAAGATTGATGATGAAATTCATGGCACTGCACCTATTGAGTCTTTTTATGCCATCAATGATGTGTATACAAAAAGGCTTGACGAGGTTTCCGTATTTTATAAAGACCTGCTCAGAAAGCCTTTTGATTACACTATAGATGAATCTGTGCAGATGGATCCTGAAAAAAATAATTTTCCGGCAAATGAAGCAGATTTAAAAGATGCCTGGAGGAAAAGATTGAAATATATTTCTCTTGGTAATTATGTGAGTTTGCAGGATGAACGTGAAAAGAATAAGGGTAAAAAAGATTTTAAAATAAAAGCAGATAGTACCCTGGAAAGAGAAGCAAGAGAGCAAACAAGCAAAACGCTTGCAAGATATTTTACTACAAAGAAAACAAGGGAAACTTCGGATGAGAACTTCAGCACTTTTGTAAATGCAATTACCGGTGCTATGGATCCGCATACTGATTATTTTCCGCCGATAGATCTTCGCTCTTTTAACGAATCAATGAAGGGAAGTTTTTATGGTATTGGTGCATTGCTAAAAGATGAAAATGGAAGTATTAAAATTGTCAGTCTTACAACAGGCGGCCCGGCGTGGAAAAGTGGTGAATTAAAAGAAAATGACGAGATCATTAAAGTAGCAGAGGGCAATGCTGTCCCGGTAGACATATCAGGTTATGCAGTATCTGACGCAGTAAAACTTATACGTGGTGCAGAAAAGGGCTCTGAAGTAAGGTTAACTATTAAAAAAGTAGATGGTTTGATAAAAGTGATTTCTTTAAAAAGAGATGATATAAAGTTGGACGAAACATTTGCAAAGTCTGCCATAATAAATGGGCAACACAAAATAGGCTACATATATCTGCCTGAATTCTATGCCGACTTTGAAAAGCCAAATGGTGCAAGATGTGCAGCTGATGTAGCAAAAGAAATTGAAAAATTAAAAGCAGAGAAAGTAGATGGTATTGTGCTGGATCTGCGTGGCAACGGCGGCGGCTCATTGTATGATGTCGTGCAAATGGCAGGTTTGTTTATTCCTGATGGACCTATTTGCCAGGTAAAAGGGCGTGATGAAAATCCACAGGTGCTTAAAGACAGGGACACCAGGGTACAATACAGTGGGCCTTTTGCAGTGATGGTAGATGAAACGAGTGCATCAGCATCAGAAATATTTGCAGCGGCTATACAGGATTATAAAAGAGGCGTTATTATCGGTAGTACTTCTACTTACGGTAAGGGCACAGTGCAGCGGAATATTCCACTAAACCCTGAAAGTGAAAACAATTTGTTTGCGTCTAAAAAAGAAGATGATCTTGGTACAGTAAAATTAACCTTGCAAAAATTTTACCGCATCAATGGCGGCGCTACACAGTTAAGGGGTGTGGTTCCTGATATTGTTTTACCAGACAGATTGGAGTATTTGAAGTTTAGAGAAAAAGACAATGTAGATGCATTGAAATGGGATGAAATAGCAAAAGCAGATTACAAAGTATGGGATGGTACACCAGGAGAAGATGCCGTTATCAATAGTGTGAATGAAGAAGTGAAAACAAACCCTACTTTTGAGAAAATTAAATTAAATGTTGATTGGCTTTCAAAAAATGCAGACAGAGAATATGATCTTAATATCACAAAATATAAAGAAGATCAAAAACAGCTGAAAGACGTTTATAAAAACATTGAAGCATTGTATAGTCTTGCTAAACCAATGGAAGTAAAAATTCTTCCGCAGGATACCTTAGCTGCTGATGCGTCTAAAGATAAAGTTGATCGCAACAAAGCTTTTGTAAAAAGAATAGGGGATGATGTATATATTGACCAGTCAGTTAAAGTATTGAACAAGCTGATAGCACAGGGAAATGTAGCAAAGAGTAATTAAAATATTTTTAAAAATGAAAAGCCTCGGTATTATTGCAGAGGCTTTTTTATGTACCTTATTTTCTTTTTGCTTCTCTCATTCTCCACTCATCCAACGGAACAATATCGCCTTCAATTGCATCACTTACTTTAATTGCATATGACGTAGAATCCACATAGAAATTATAATAAGTTTCAAACCTTTCCGGGCCGTTATAGCCAACCTGCACATTATAATCTTTTTCGCCTTTGGCTGGTTTAAAGATCAATGCAGCCAGACCTTTTTTATGATCACTTAAACTGTCAATATATTTATCTGATTTTTTAAATTCCGGCAGTTGTTGTATCAATTTTAAAATGACTTCTCCTTTTGCAGAAATATTTGCATTTACGATCAGTTGATTGCTATCGCTTATATTGTTAGAAGAAATAATCTTTTGTTCGCTGTCATTCGTGGTCAGCACACTGACCTCTTCTTTTTTGCCAGAAGGATTACAGGAAGCAATTATTACGATGAGTATTGGAAAAAGTTTTTTCGTAATTATAAATATCTCTCTGTGATTATTTTTATATGATGTGTTAGATGGCCGGCAATAACAAAGCCCATTGTATTGGCACTAGTTGGCTTATTGTTTGCATTGCCGGAAAACTGCAACATGTCATCTGTAAAACTTTCGTACAATTGTATTGTAGTTTTTCTTACCGCTTTTATTTCCTCACACAACGATTGCCATTCTCTTGCATTCGCATTAGAATTTGCTGCATAACTATTCTCATCAAAGCCGGGGAGCGACTGGCTTTCCTGGCGGGCAAAACACAGAGCCCTGAAAATGAAAATTCTTTCCGCATCTATTATATGCTGTAAAACTTCTTTTATGGTCCATTTACCTTCTGCATAAGCATACATTTCTTTTGCCTCAGGTATAGCGTCAAAAAAAGAATCAACCACTTGATGTTGATTCTCCAATGCAGTGATAGCATCGTCTTCATTTACCTGGCTGATGTATCTGTCAAAATATTCCGGGTAAGTACCGGGTAGGGGTTTGGGCATAATTTTTTTTTACAAAAGTAAGCCGTTCTCCTTTAATGAAGAACGGCTTACTTTAAGATATTATTTCTTGATAAAACTTATCCCATCTTACTTTTTTTAATGGTAGTCTTTGGCTGTGTTTGTTTTTTCTTTTGAGTTTTCATTGTACTTGCATATTTCATTGCTTCGTATGCATTTGCAATTCCGCCCGCTACAGAAAGATCACTGAGATTTGCTTTCTCCGTGCTGCCGGGAATGTAAACTTCTTCTTTAGAGGCAACTGCAGACTTTACAATTGCTTCTTTCAGTTGCTCAGGAGTAAGCGTAGGATAGTTTTCTAAAACCAATGCAGCAATCCCTGCTACAACAGGGCAAGCCATACTTGTTCCACTCGCTTTACCGTATGTGTTTCCACCAGGAATTGTTGAATTAATATTTACCCCCGGTGCAAATACATCCACTTCTTTTTTACCATAATTACTGAATGATGCAGTGATTCCGCCATTCTGTATATCACCACTGGCGCCAACAGTAATCACATTTGGAGCTCTGCCACTACCATCTGCAAAAATAGGATTAGGGAAATTATTTGCTGTATCTATATCCTTAGAATCATTTCCGGCAGCATGAATTAATAATACGCCTTTGCTCTCTGCATATTTGAAAGCATCATCCACCCACTTTTTTTGCGGAGAAAAATCTTTACCAAAGCTCATGCTGATGATTTTTGCACCATTATCAACGGCATAGCGTATTGCATTTGCAATATCCTTGTCATGTTCGTCGCCATCAGGTACAGCACGTACCATCATGATACGCACATTATCTGCTATACCCTGTACACCTTTGCCGTTATCTCTTACTGCAGCAATAATACCGGAGCAGTGTGTACCATGAAACGGTGTGCCTGCCATTATATCGTTATTGCCATAGTTACGATCATTGATATTTGTTTCATCATCCTTTACAATTTCTTTGCGAAATTGTGTGGGAGGTACTGAAGCGGCTTCTGCTTTTCTAATATCGCCACTGAGCTCTTCTATCAGTTGAACATTCGTAATATCTTCGCTGTTGTTAAGCTTTGATATATTTTCCAATATTCCTTTTGCTGCCCTTGCATTAAAGTCGGCCGGCATATATGTCTTTAGATCTTTTACAGTGTATTCATCTTTTCCGATTTCTTTTCTTACAATTGAATCTCCTTCCGAAAGCCGGTCAAGCATAGCACTCAACATTTTTGTTTCACTGGGATCAATATCTCCAACAGTCTTTTGTTTTGCTTCAAGATAGGTTTCATATTCTTTTTTATCTGCTGCAGATAATGTTGCTTCATCTACATCCTTTCCTTGCCATTTCCCTTTCAAAGCATAGTAAACACGGGCACCTTCATAACTATCCTCTTTCACATTTCGACCATCTTTACCACCAATAAAATTCCAGCCATGCACATCATCTATATAGCCATTATGGTCGTCATCAATGCCATTTCCTGGTATTTCTTTTGGATTTGTCCATAAGATGGATTTAAGATCTTCATGCAGAGTATCGATACCACTATCAATAACGGCCACAATTACACGGGTACTTTTCAATTTCTTAGCCCTGATAAAATCGTAGGCTTTGTCCAGGCTGATACCATTAAAGCCGGATTTAGAAAGGTCAAGTTGATGCCAGTTATCAGGTACATCTTTTATTATTACCCTGGCTGTTTTCTGGCCAAATACTGTTCCGCAGAAGAAAATTGCGGCTAAAAATAATCCTGAGATCTTATGCATAGGTTTTTATAATTATTAATCAACAAAAATACCTTTATTGCTTCGTTTGTATATACCAGTCATCAATTATTAAGTAAATTTTAATGTTTTGAATAGATCTTCCGGTGTGAAGTTGTATCAATGGGGATATAGGTAAAAAAAGCTTTGCAGAGTTTCCTGCAAAGCCTTTCATTTTCAGTTATTTAAACTTACAGATCAAACCTGATACCTTGAGCAAGAGGAAGTTTATCTGTATAATTGATCGTATTTGTTTGCCTGCGCATATATACTTTCCAGGCATCGCTGCCACTTTCTCTGCCGCCACCGGTTTCTTTTTCCCCGCCAAAGGCACCACCAATTTCAGCACCTGATGTACCAATATTAACATTGGCAATACCACAGTCACTACCTGCCTGTGATAAGAATAATTCCGCTTCCCTTAGATTATTTGTGATGACAGCCGAAGACAATCCTTGTGGCACGCTATTCTGCATTACAATGGCTTCTTCCATTGTTTTATATTTCATAATATATAAAATGGGGGCAAAAGTTTCATGCTGCACTATTTCATAACTGTTCTTTACTTCTGCTATACATGGCTTCACATAGCAGCCGCTTTCATAACCTTTTCCTTTTAGCACGCCGCCTTCTACAAGAAATTTACCGCCTTCTATTTTACATTTTTCAATTGCAGAAAGATACATAGCTACTGCATCTTTATCTATCAACGGGCCTACATGATTTTTAGCCAAAAGTGGGTCACCTATTTTCAATTGATCATAAGCATGCTGAAGCAATGCTTTGAATTTATTGTATATTTTTTCGTGAATGATCAGCCTGCGTGTACTTGTACAACGCTGTCCGGCAGTTCCTACTGCACCAAATGCAGCTGCAGTAAGGGCAATCTTAAGATCTGCATCCTGCGAAATAATAATGGCATTGTTACCTCCTAATTCCAGCAAACTTCTTCCTAATCTTTCGCCCACTGCTGCACCAACAGCTTTGCCCATGCGGGTACTACCGGTGGCGGATACAAGCGGAATGCGCCTGTCACTGCTTATCCATTCTCCAACATCTCTACCGCCAACAATTAAGTTGCAAACTCCTTCCGGAACATTATTTTGTTTGAAGACAGATTGTATAATATTCTGGCAGGCTACTGCACACAAAGGGGTTTTTTCACTTGGCTTCCAAATAGAGACATCACCGCAAACCCATGCCAGCATACTGTTCCAGCTCCATACTGCTACAGGAAAATTAAATGCAGAAATTATTCCTACTAACCCTAACGGATGGTATTGCTCGTACATGCGATGGCCAGGCCTTTCGCTATGCATTGTTAATCCATGTAATTGTCTTGATAAACCAACTGCGAAATCACAGATGTCGATCATCTCCTGTACTTCTCCCATTCCTTCCTGCAGACTTTTACCCATTTCAAAACTTACCAACTGACCCAACGGTTCTTTAAATTTCCTAAGTTCATTAGAAACCTGCCTTACAATATCTCCACGTTTTGGCGCAGGCCATTGCCGCCATATTTCAAAAGCCTGTTCCGCTTTTTCAATTACGGTATCAAAACTTTTTTTATCAGCACCAGTTACAGACGCAATTTCTTTACCATTTACCGGGGAATAGGAAGTGATCTTTTCTCCTTTAGATTTTATCCAGGTGAGACCGGTGGAAACACCCGCATTCGTCTCTTTTATATTGAGCGTCTTTAAGAAATTTTCCATAATTATTTTTTAAAAATTTACAGCTGCAAGTTACAATTTAAAATGCAAGAGATATTCCGCCAGTCGTCCAGCTACCCGGCATTTTACTGCCTAACAGGTCACTGTATTGTATGTTGCCAATATTATTTACTGCAATAAATGCGGTTGCGATTTTATAGCGGTATTCAATTTTTGTATTTACCAACCAATAATCTTTTGTAATAAAAGCTTTTATGCCCGGAGCATTTTGCGGCATACGCTCTTTGTAAATACTGGTAAGGCTAATGCCAAAATTATTGATATTATAAATGATTGTTTGCTGTAATAAAGTTTTTGCATGAGAAATAATATAGAACGATGGGGCAGCGTCAGAACTGGTTGAATGGAGAAAAGTTGCGGCAGCATTTGCATACAAACTAGAGGATGCAGAAAAACTGTGTGTGTAGGTCATTTCTATTTCGACACCGGTAGTATTTACCTTTTTTAAATTTTCAGCAAGCGCATACGTGCCCGTAGGAGATAGGTTTACTTTGCGGGGTATGTCTGCATAAGGTGTTGTTACAAAATCAATAACATTGTGCTGATTGCGGTAGAAAACAGCAGATGAAATTTTAAAATGTGGCAATAGATAATCTGCACCTGCTTCATAACTCCACGAACGTTCTGCTTTAAGATCTGGATTGCCAATGCTGCCACTTGTTACCAATGTCTTATTATAATTGTTATATCGCTCGGTAAAGTCTGCACTTCTGATAGCCCTCCCTGTATTAGCTTTCAGGATGACGTGATTTATTTTATAAGAAAGATTAGCCTGCGGCAAAATTTCTGTTCCAAAGTTTTTATCTGCTACAATCCTTAACCCGGGATTAATTGCGAAATTGGTTTTTTTGTAAACGAGCGTACCAAATATTGCGGCATTTTCGTTGTCATGATTTCCCCTGTCGTTAGAAGTAATTTTTTTGTATTCTCCTGCAGCGCCATAGTTGTAAGAAAGAATGTTGGATAATTTTTGGGTGTGCAGGTATTGTAAAGAGAAAGCTCCTGACTTATTATCATTTGCAGTGGAGGAATTATTGTAAACGTAATGGTCTGTTGTGTTTTTGTAGGATGCATCAATTTCATCTGTGGAAGAAGCGGTGCTGTGTTTCAGTTTTGCGTGATTAAAAAAAGTATTTACTTTTTCTGTTGCGGTATCACTTGCGAATGTTGTATAGAAATTCTGCGCTGCAAAATCACGGCTGTCATAACTGCTGTGTAAAAATAAATTCCACTTTGCACTTAAAGGTATGCCGGCATTTGCCGAAAATGTGTTTGTATGAAAATACCCACGGTTATTGCTTCTCAGTAATTGACCGGTTGCATTATTGGAATTTGCAGCCAACGAATAATTTATCTTTTCACTTGTTTTATTAAAACCTGCACTTGCACCTAAGTAGCCATATTCGCCCACAGTTACAGAAGCATTTGTATGGGTTGTATTTTCTTTTTTAAATGATGCAAATGTTTTGGTGATGATATTTATTACACCTCCAACAGCTTCACTGCCATACACAGCGGCTGCGGGACCTTTCAATACTTCTATACGCTCAATCTGTGAAGCAGCAATAGGCATATATGCATTAAAATGACCGGTAATTGGATCATTTATTTTTACACCATCAATTAATACAAGTACCTGCTGAAACGTTCCGCCTCTTATTACAATATCGGCTTGTGCACCGTCAGGGCCACGCTGTTGTACCTCAACTGAAGAAGTGTATTTTAATAATTCATCCAAAGAATGAATGGGAAGTTTATTGATTGTTTTGCCATCAATGATGCTGATGTTTCTGCCTGTTTCGGAAATTTTTTGTGCAGTACGGGAAGTGATAATACTGATAGGATCGAGGTCAATTGTGTTCTGCGCCTTTGCATGCAATACGAAAAATAGAATTGCAAGGGAAAATAATTTTCTCATTTAAAAAAAATTGGTAGGCGCAAAAGTAAGCGGTTGCTGTTGTTTTCGAGAATTTAAAGTGTAACTTTTTAAAACAATTTGCGGGTAGTATAAATGTTGATATATATTCTGCTGTTGACATCTACGCCTGATAGAAGCGGATACCACGGTGAAGATTTGTGTGTATGCTTGTGCCGGAGTATGAGCGGATAGCAGGTGAAATGCTGAAAAGAGAATAGTGGCTGGCGTACAAATATTTTTAATACTGTTCGTTCTCGTTAGGAAAATCATTGCTCCGCACATCACTTATATAGTGCTGTACTGCTGTAGAGATCTGATCGCTGAGATCTAAATAATGGCGCAAAAAACGTGGTTTAAATTCAGTATTGATGCCAAGCATATCGTGCATTACCAGCACCTGGCCATCGCAGGCACCACCGGCACCAATGCCGATAGTAGGAATCGCAAGGCTCTCAGTAACTTCTTTGGCAAGGGTTGCAGGAATTTTTTCAAGAACGATTGCAAAGCAACCAGCCTCCTGCAACAGCAATGCATCTCTCTTTAATTTTTCTGCTTCTTCTGTTTCTTTTGCACGAACCGTGTAAGTGCCAAACTTATAAATACTTTGTGGTGTAAGGCCGAGATGTCCCATAACGGGAACGCCTGCACTAACTATACGCCTGATGGATTCTACAACTTCTTCGCCACCTTCCAGCTTAATGGAATGGCTACCGGTTTCTTTCATTATTCTTATGGCAGAGCTAACGGCTTCTTTAGAATTTCCCTGGTAGGAACCAAAAGGAAGATCAACAACAACAAGGCATTTTTGTATGCCACGTACCACACTTTGTGCATGATAGATCATCTGGTCGAGCGTAATGGGTAGCGTTGTTTCATGCCCGGCCATTACATTACTTGCGCTGTCACCTACTAAAATAATATCAATACCTGCCGCATCGAAAAGTTTGGCAAATGAATAATCGTATGCAGTAAGCATGGAGATTTTTTCACCTGCCTGTTTCATTTTTTGTAGTGTATGCGTAGTTATTTTTTTTACTTCTTTATGTATTGACATGCTATTTTATTTTTTAAGTTATTCACACAAATGAGGAATGAATTTTTTAAGCTGGAATATTTTTTTTATTTTTTATTTCATCCCACAAATGATGTATAAGTCCATCTGCAAGACCGATCTTTGGGACATAAATTTCTGATGCATTTGCCCAACGCATCACGTTTACATAAATCTGCAATGCAGGTACAATTACATCAGCCCTGTCTGTCCGAAGATTGTATTTTTCAATTCTTTCTAATAAAGGAACCGCCTCTAGCTCTTTGTAATAATCCCGTAAAAGCTCCAGGGGCAAAGGTTTTCCATCTTTTCTTTTGCTGAGTGAAAATATTTTATTGATGTTGCCACCACTGCCAATAGCTACTACTTCTTTGTGGCCTTTGGTAACTGCCTTGATGGTGTTTTTTATTTCTTCCCAATCGGTGTCAGTTACCATTTTTTTTAATATCCTTATTGTGCCGATGTTAAATGACTTTTTGAAAATTAAAATACTATTGCTGAAAAAAGAGATCTCTGTACTGCCGCCGCCGACATCAATATACATGTAACTGTGATCCGTATCCATGTTTTCTGCAACGTGGTTTTCGTAAATTAAATTGGCTTCCATGTCGCCATTAATAACTTCTATGGCAATCCCGGTTTCCTTTTTTATAAGGTCAATAATTTCGGTAGCATTGTTTGCATCTCTCATAGCACTTGTAGCGCATGCTTTTACTGCGTCTGCTTTATATGCGCTTATCAAATACCTGAATGATTGCATTGTTTCAACAAACATTTGTGTTTTTTCAGGAGAAATAGTTTTTGTTTCAAAAACATCAAACCCAAGGCGGAGAGGAACTCTCACAAGATTCATTTTAGTAAAAACAGGTTTGCCTTTAACGTCTGTTTGAACTTCTGTTATTAAAAGCCTTGCTGCGTTACTTCCTATGTCTATTGCTGCCAGTATCAAATTATGTTTTTATTTAAAGGTCGTTTTAAATAATTATATGAGCAGCAAAAATAATGGATGGGAAATTTATGTGGATAATTTGCGATAGAGATAATTATAAGTTTCTACCTGGCTTCGTATTTTAACTTTGTTGCGTGGGTTTACATATGTGTTTGTTTGTTCATCATCCAGTATACGTGCTTTGACGTTATCGTTCAATTGAATATTTAGAATATCAATTATTTCGTTGCGGATATTTTTTTCTAAAATAGGACAGGCAACTTCTATTCTATGATCAATATTGCGTACCATCCAATCTGCTGAGGAGATATAAACTTTTTCGTGTCCACCATTGTGAAAGATCAGTACTCTTGCATGCTCCAGGTATTCATCAATAATGCTGAT
The DNA here is from genome assembly GCA_039918155.1 of Ferruginibacter sp. GTDB lineage: Bacteria > Bacteroidota > Bacteroidia > Chitinophagales > Chitinophagaceae > Ferruginibacter. The sequence continues at coordinate 20,619 of JBDSIB010000114.1, read as the reverse complement.
GGCCTGAAGGTGATGTTTGAATTTTTTATTTTCTGTGAACATGCAACAAATGCCCCTGATAACCATTTTTATGGTGACACCAGCCTTTGCTGCCTCGTACAATTTTTCTATTAATATAGTATCACTAAGTGAGTTTAATTTTAAGATAATAGAAGCGTCTTTTTTATTTTTAGCTGCTTTAATTTCTTTGGTAATCAGCGATAGCATTTGCTTGCGCATACTTACAGGGCTTACGATTAAAGTTTTGCAGGACTTTAAAAAATTAATCCTTGTTTTTGGATTTTCCAGGTAGGCAAACACTCGGTTTACATCCGCCATTATGTTTCGGTCTGAAGTTAAAAGACAATGATCGCCGTAGATCAATGCTGTTTTTTCATTTAGATTCCCGGTACTAACGAAGCCGTAATGAGTTGTTACATTATCCACTCTCTTTTTAATAAGGCAAAGCTTTGCATGCACTTTAAAACCGGGGACACCAATCAGCACCCTCACACCTGCTTCTTCCAATTCTGTTTTCCAGTCGAGGTTTGCTTCTTCATCAAACCTGGCCCTTAATTCCAGTACAACTGTTACCAGTTTTCCATTACGTACCGCATTGGTAAGTGCATTGATGATCTTGGATCTTGATGACAAGCGATAGCAGGTTATTTTAATGCTTATCACATTCGGATCAATAGCAGCTTCCCTCAAAAGATCGATCATGCTTTCAAAAGAGTGATAAGGAAAATTGAGCAAAACATCCTGTGCTAATACAACATCAGTCACACTGTTTACAGACCTCAGCAGGGGATGAGTGAAGGGTTTTTTTCGTAGTTTTTTTTGTTGAAAAACAGCATCAGGAAAATTGATAAAATCCTTATAATTGTGAATTCTGCCGCCAGGAATGATATTCTCTTTGTGGCTTAAGCCAAGGCGTTTAACCAGGTACGTTAGCAGCGATACATCAATATCTTTATCAAATACAAAACGAACGGGTTTGCCTTTTTTTCTGTTCTTAAGGCCTTTCTCTATTTTCTGTATAAGTGATGTTGACAGATCATTATCTATATCAATTTCTGCATCACGGGTTACTTTAATAACGTTTGCAGAAAAAGTATCGTAACCAAAAAATGAAAAAATATTGGGCAGGCAAAAACGTATGACGTCTTCCAGCAGGATAATAAATTGTTCATCATTACGGGAGGGCAAAATTAAAAACCGTGGAAGGTGACGAATAGGTACAGAAACCAAAGCAAACCGTTGTGGAATGCTTTTGTCTTTTTTGGAAAGTTTACAGGCCAGGTAAATTGATTTATCATTCAATACCGGAAATGCCTGCAGGCTTTCGATCATTAATGGTACTATATAACTTCTTACCTCTTCATTAAAATAATCCAACACAAATTTTTGTTGTGCAGTGTTTAATCTTTTCTCATTAATTATATTTATGTTTTCCTTTTTTAACTCTCTCAATATTTCATTCCATATTCTATCAAATGCATCCTGCTGCAGCAATACTTTTGCCTGAATCTCTTCCAGTATATGACCGGGGTCAACTTCCAGGTGCATTTTAGCTTTGCTGCCCAATTCAATCATCTTTTTTAGTGCCGCTACACGTACTCTGAAAAATTCATCAAGATTGCTAGAGAAGATGCCAAGAAAACGAATCCGTTCTTTGAGTGGAACAGTTTCATCTGCTGCTTCCTGTAATACACGCCCATTGAAAGAGAGCCAACTGATATCTCTTATGATAGTCTTTTTGAGCAAAATGCTAAGTTTTTTATAATATTTAAAATGAAGTTAAAGCTGAATTTTATTGTACAATATTAATTTTTTGTAAATAAAATCAGTTTATACTTCCTGTTTTTTGATCAATTACTACAACTTTTATCAATAAGCTTGCCATTGCCTATATCGGAAAAGTTTTTAAGGTAAAGTAATTGTTGGTAAATAAAATGTAGTTCTATAAAGTTAGAACTTCATTTAAGTAAATAAAGTATTTTACGTAGTGAGTCTATTTTTACCGGTATTGTCAGAGTCAATATGTGTTTTATTTTTATTCATATAAGGTAAAAGAAGAAGAGCGGCAAAACCGACCACTACAATGATACCTGTGCTAACTCCCCAGATGAGCCAGCCGAAAGCTTTTCCCATTGGTAGTGAGATGGAATAAATTGCCAGGGTCTGCATTACGAAGAATGGGAAGGAGCCAATGCCGCCAGGTGTTGCAATCATTGCCAATGTAGCAAGTGTTAAAACAGAGCAAGCCGCTTTTAAAGAAAGGTGTGCGGTACCTTCCATTGCAGAAAAACCGACATAGATCTGTAACAGGTACATGCTCCAGATAAAAAAAGTATGGAGTAGAAAAAGCTTGCGGTGTTTTAAATTTTTAATAGCGATAAAGCCTGCACCAATGCCTTTAAAAAAACTATTTATTTTTATGATGATCTTATTATGAGGAAATTTTTTCAGCAGGTATTTTATGCCGTAGATTATCAGGAAAATAATTGAAATAAATATCAGCAGTTTTACCCACAAAGGGATGGAGGAATTTTTAGTAATGTTCTCAAATTCTTTTTCTGCAAAACTGCCCACCAGTTCTATCTGTATTAAAATAGTAAAGCCAATAAAAATAAGGTAACATATAAAATCAAAAGTCCTTTCCACTAAAATCGTTCCCACCAGTTTATCTGTCTTCACATCTTCGTACCGGGTAAGAAAAGTACATTTCAATATTTCACCCAGTCGTGGTACGGCAATATTAGCCAGGTAACCAACCATCGTAACTGCAAATACATTCTTTAATTTCGGTTTGTATCCCAGCGGTTCCATTAAAAGTTTCCAGCGCATCGCCCGGCTAAGATGGCTTAATAGACACATGATAACAACAGGTATGATGAGCCAGTAATTGGCATGTCGGAATGCATTGGAAAATTCAGCCCTTTCTTCATCCGTCATGGAGCTCAACTGCCACCATACCAGGAAGAGTCCGCCACCTAAAAAGATGATGTATTGTAAAATTGAAAAAATACGTTTTTGCATATCTATTACAAGTTACAAATCATTTTTTTAGGAAAAATAGTTAGTGGTAATTTTTTAACCATTTAAATAAAATGTAAACTTTTATGCCTGTGGATTTATCGGCATATTATCTATTAATCGTATTTCGTTAAGATAGGCGGCAACTAAAGCCACTAAAGGGTTTTTACCATCCCAGGTTTCTACTGTTTTTAAAGTAAGGGCATCTGCAATTTCTACATAATCGGTTTTAAAACCTGCAGCATCCAACTTTTGCTTTGCACTATTTTTTAATATCGTAATATCGCCAGGCTTTATTTCGTTTTTTATCTGCAACAATGTTTTACTGATATTGACTGCATTTGTTTTTTCTGCTTTTGTCAGCCGCATATTACGACTGCTCATGGCGAGCCCACTTTTTTCTCTTATTATAGATACTATTTCTATTGTTACGGAATATTTTTTTAGCTTCACCAGTTGTTTTATCACCATGCACTGCTGGTAATCTTTTTGACCTATAAATAAAATATCGGGTGTAATGATGCTGAGCAGTTTGTCAACCACCTGGCATACACCCTGGAAATGACCGGGACGGTATTTGCCTTCTAAAATCTTTTCGAGGTAACCGAGTTTATAATAAACCGCAGGAACATTTGCAGGATATATTTCTTTTACCGATGGTACAAACAATACATCGCAACCGGCAGCTTCCAACATATCAATATCATTATCTATGGTAACAGGGTATTTTTTAAAATCTGATTGATTATTGAATTGAGCGGGATTTATGAAAATACTGCAGATGCAGATATCGGTTGTTTTTTTGCAATGCTTTATAAGCGTAATATGTCCTTTATGCAAAGCTCCCATAGTAGGTACAAAGCCAAGGGAACAGCCTTTCAACTTATAATTTTCCACTAAATCCCGGGCTTGCTTTATTGTTTTAATTAGTATCATATTACAAGATAATTGGCTTCAAATGCTGATGGATGCCGTATTTACAGAAAATATCAGTACTTTTGCACTCCATTTCAAAAAAAATCAGGTTTCAGCATCTAACATAGTAAATATGTCAACAAAGAAAAGAATTTTATTTATTGCCAATGAAATGTCACCTTATTTAGAGCTTACGGAGTTTGCGGAGATAGTGAATAAGCTGGCAGTTTTGTCGAACGATACTAATATGGAAGTTAGATGCATCATGCCAAAATTTGGTGTGATCAATGAAAGAAGGCACCGTCTTCATGAAGTTGTTCGTCTTTCCGGTATTAATGTTTCTATTGATAATGATGATTATCCATTGGTAATAAAAGTGGCTTCTTTACCAAATGCAAGATTGCAGGTTTATTTCCTCGATAATGAAGATTTCTTTAAACGTAAATCAATTTTTACGGATGAAAAGGATAATTTTTATGATGATAATGGATTGAGAACCGTATTGTTTTGTAAAGGTGCTTTGGAAACCGTTAAAAAATTTGGTTGGCCTCCAGACATCATTCATTGCAGTGGCTGGATGACAGGCTTAATTCCAATGTTTATTAAAACAGCTTATAAAAAAGAACCAGTATTTACCCATAGCAAAGTTGTTTTTACGGTTGGGCTTAATTCATTTAAAGAGAAATTAGGAAGTGATTTTGCACAGCTTGCTACTATCAATGATTTTGTTACTAAAAAAGATCTCGAGATTTTAAAAGATAATAATAACCTGGCCATGTTTAGGACTGGTGCTACTTATGCTGATGCCATTACATTTGGCGCAGAAAAAGTAGATAAAAAATTGGTGGAAGAATTTTCTAAAGTGAAGGGTAAGAAGGTATTAAAATACAATGCAGAGAGTGATTTAACAGACTATTTACAATTATATTCCGACCTTTCCAAATAGAAAATTACCATACATTTCAAAAAATTTTTACACCTGTGCATAAAAGATTTTTGCCCACTGCTCTTGTAGGAACCTGTTTACTTTTTATTATTAACTGGAGCTGCACCAAATTAGATACAACATCACTTGGAAGTGACTTGATACCTGCTGTCGATAACATCCATACTTTTGATACGATCCTGGACATTACTTCTACACAGGGTTATTTTACTGATACTACACAGGTGTTACCAACAGAAAATTACGCTTTAGGTAGAATAAATATGGATCCTCTTTTCGGGACAACCCAGGCCAATATATTTTTCCAGGTGAAGCCGAGAGCCTATCCTTTTTATTGGGGTAATGCAGGTGATACATTAATAGCAGCAGACTCGGTAGTACTTTGTATGAGCTTTAAAGGCTCTTGGGGTGATAGTGCATCACCACAAAAATTCGAAGTTTATAAAATTGATGATGCAAACTTCCGTGATTCTGTGAACGCAAGGAGAGATGTAAATTATCAACCTAATACAACTGATTTATTGGGAACTGCTATTATCGACCCTTTAAAATTAGATGACACTGTATTTTTTGCTCATCATAAAGATTCTACCAGCAACCAGATAAGAATACGTTTATCAGATGCCTTCAGAGATTATTTATTTAGCCGTGATACATCTTCCTTCAGCTTGAACGGCCAGTTTAAGAACGATTCTCTTTATCGAATGGCATTTAATGGGCTTGCTGTAAAAGCAGTAGGTGCCAGCAGCCAGTCTCTTTTGTATGTTGCTTTAAGTGACCCAAACACAAGGTTGGAAATGCACTTCCGCAAAAAAAATACAGGAACCGGTTATGTTGATACTGTTTACAATTCATTGTTTGTCTCTGCTGGTAATAACCTCAACATTGCACCGTCAGGTACAGCGAACTATATTGCAAGAGATAGGTCAGGCACAGCTTCTGCAACACCATCGTTAACCGAACATTATCTTCAGACTTCACCGGGAACTTATATTAATCTTAATATTCCCGGGCTTACTAATCTGTCAAACCGTATTGTACACAGAGCATATGTGACTATACAGCAGATCCCTACAGATCCTGTAACGGATGGCCAGTTTACACAACCACCATTTTTATACCTTGATCTGAAAGACAGCAACACTGTTACTCCATCGTGGAAGCCTATCTACAATGACCTAAGCCAGGCCGTGATGTATGATCCAGATAATAAAAGTGGTTTGCCTTTCTTCCCGGTAAGTGTTTCTAATGCTACATTTGGTGGTGTTGCAAAAACACAAACCAGCGTAGCTGGCAAGCAGATATACTACCAATTTAATATAACAAGATACATTCAAAGATTGGTAACAAAACAGGCACCTAATTATCAAATGAGAGTATGGCCGGCGTATAATATTTCTTATCCTCAATATGCAGCTACTGAGTACCCTTATGGCAACCCGATAGCTTATGGCCGTATCAAAGTAGGAAGTGGTTCTAATCCTAATCCTGCATACAAAATGACCATGCACATCATTTATTCAAAAATTCCATAAAATAAAATCTTTTCAACAACGCCCTTTATAGTTTTAAAGGGCTTTGTTGTTTAAAAAATACTGCCGTATATTTGCACACTTAAAAAAAATAATATGCCTTATTTATTTACTTCAGAATCAGTTAGTGAAGGACACCCGGATAAAGTTGCTGATCAGATCAGCGACGCACTTATCGATAATTTTTTAGCCTTTGATGCAAACAGTAAAGTTGCCTGCGAAACGCTTGTAACAACAGGTCAGGTTATCCTGGCAGGGGAAGTAAAAAGTAAGGCTTATTTGGATGTACAGGAAATTGCAAGAGGTGTTATCCGGAAGATCGGCTATACAAAAAGTGAGTACATGTTTGAAGCGAATAGCTGCGGTATTCTTTCTGCAATTCATGAGCAGTCTGGCGATATTAACCAGGGTGTAGATAAAAAGAAGAAGGAAGAACAGGGTGCAGGTGACCAGGGAATGATGTTTGGATATGCTACCAATGAAACGGAGAACTTTATGCCATTGGCTTTAGATCTTGCACATTTTATTCTTATAGAAATGGCTGCAATCCGCAGAGAAAATAAGGAGATAAAATATCTTCGCCCTGATGCAAAAAGCCAGGTTACTTTAGAATATGATGATAACAACCGTCCGGTTCGTATTGAGGCAATCGTAGTATCTACACAGCATGATGATTTTGGTAAAGATGAAACAATGCTTGCGAAAATAAAAAAGGATATCATCAACATCGTAATACCAAGAGTAAAAGCAAAATACCCTAAATACAATCACCTTTTTAATAATAAAATAAAATACCATATTAACCCAACCGGTAAGTTTGTAATTGGTGGCCCACATGGTGATACCGGCTTAACAGGTCGTAAAATTATTGTAGATACCTACGGTGGTAAAGGTGCACATGGTGGTGGTGCTTTCAGTGGTAAAGATCCAAGTAAAGTGGATAGAAGTGCTGCTTATGCAACTCGTCATATCGCTAAAAACCTGGTAGCTGCTGGTTTATGTGATGAAGTATTGGTACAGGTTAGTTATGCAATAGGGGTAGCTCAACCTACGAGTATAAACGTAGTTACTTATGGTACTGCCAAAGTAAATCTTACTGATGGCGAAATTGCTGATAAGGTTATGAACATGCCTTGCTTTGATATGCGTCCTTACTTTATAGAACAACGTTTAAAACTTCGGAACCCAATTTATAGTGAGACTGCTGCATACGGGCACATGGGTCGTAAAAATGAGATCGTTGAAAAAACATTCTTTTCACCAGACGGTAAATCTATAAAGAAAAAAGTTGAACTTTTTACCTGGGAAAAATTAGATGCAGTAAAAGAGGTGAAGAAAGCGTTTGGATTAAAATAAGTTCTTTTATAAAAATTATATAATCTCACTTTAACGGGTGAGATTTTTTTTGCCATAATAAATCATAATTTTGCCTGATGAAAAATTTCAGGCACCAGCATCAAAGGCCAAAAAAAAATACACTTGTCGTTGGCAGGACAGCGATTATTAAAGCATTTAGCGAAGGCAAAGCTTTAGACAGGATATACATGCAATCAACAGTGCATGGAGATGTGATAGATGAAATAAAAAAATTAGCTGCTGATAACAATGTTCCAATAAATAAAGTTCCGGTTGAGAAGCTTAACAATTTTAATGTCAGCAATCATGAGGGCTGCATTGCACAGATATCGAAAATACAATACCAGGATCTACAGGATGTAATTTCATTTGTAGTAGATAAAGGCGAAGTTCCTTTGTTATTAATTTTAGATGGCATTACAGATATAAGAAATATTGGTGGCATTGCCCGCAGCGCCTATTCTTTCGGCGTACACGCTATTGTAATTCCCGATAAAGGAGTTGGTGCATTAAATGAAGATGCCATTCTTACATCTGCAGGAGCGCTTGAGTTAATAGCAGTATGCAGGGTAAATAGTTTGATGAAAGCCGTAGATGATCTGCATATGAATGGAATTAAAGTTTTTTCCAGTGAAATGAAGGCAGAAAAAAAATGCTTTGATTGCAATTTTAAAGAGCCCGTTGCCATCATTATGGGTGGTGAAGAGCATGGAATTTACCCGGCACTTTTAAAAGTGAGTGATGAACGTTTCCAGATACCAATGCCCGGCGAATTTGAATCTCTAAATGTGTCTGTTGCAGCCGGTGTTATTTTGTATGAAGCAATGAAGCAGCGATTGTAGTTATTTCTTTATTTCAGGAATTCAATGAGAGAATTGAAGCTTTCAATAAATTCACTCCGCACTCAATTACATGAGCAAGTTGATATAGTATACAATTTAATAACTTCCTTTAAAAGTACCGTTTGTAATTTGTACAGTTCCACTACTTCCTGTACAGGTAGCATTAAATGATCCTTTCATATAATGAGCTGAAAGGCTATCAAGGGTAATTGAACCTCCACTACCATTTGAAGGTGTTGAATAATATAAAAATACTGATCCCCCCAGTGGAGCTCCAATAACATAAGTGCAAATTGAAAACTGTGATGAAGTTGTATCTGACTTGAATGGATAAGTCCCTGGTAAGTTTATATTTTCCAGAATTATTCGTATGTCTCCTTTAGATATGCTTCCAAGAAAATTAATTACTGTGTCTCCAATTGAATAAATATTTTTAGAAAATACAGTATTGTTTCCAGCAGAAGTAAAAGCAAATAGATTTAGAATGGTATCGCCTGAAACCACAACTGACGCATTCACCTGGTTATTGAGGTTACCGGGAGGAATAGAAAAGTCATTTGCAGCTTTTTTGCACGAAAAAGAAATAATATAAAATACTGCAATAAAGATTGAGAGTATTTGTTTCATATTTTGTGTTTAAGTAATGATTGATTAAAATATTCAACCGGGCATTAATTTTAGAATTGAAGCAAAGGGTTCTATAATTTATTTATCAAGTGGTATTTTTAAACTTAATGATACTAGGCTTTTACAGCTATTTGTTTTAAAGTAATTATAAACCTGCTGATTCTCAAGAGAAAGGCTTGCGGCTTTTTTATTACGACCAGAAGCATTAAATGCAGAAATACTTCCGATTATGGAGAGAATTCCGATTATTCCCATAACTCCTCCAACTGCGGCGCTGCCAAAACTTGATTTTTTACTGTCACCTATTGCTAAGCCGAGAAGCCCTAACCCCAAGCCGCCAAATAAAAGACCCCGGGCCCTGGTTTTTTGAACTTTACTTTTTTGGTAATAATAATTATAATCCTTAACAGGAACGGAATCTGTTTTATTCACCAATTGATTAAAAGATTTTTGTTGGGGCACAACAATTTTTTTAAATATTGAGGTAGCATAACAATTCATACTCACTAAAGCCATTGAAATAATTAATGTTATATTCTTTTTCATGATCAGTTTTTTAGGTTTTATAATTTTCTAAAACTAAATATTGCTAAAACCCCATACTAATTGAAAAACACTATGAGGTTTCCCGGTGTTGCAACCATTAATTTTTGAGGTGTTCACCTTGGCATCTTTTGCTTTTATTGCAAAAAATGTAAAAAGAAAATGGGCAATTAGTATTAAATGAGATAAAATAACTAGGATTTTAATTAAATTTTACTAAATATTTGTCTCATGGAAGCAAATAATACCCAGGTTCTTTTTTTTCAGCATATAAAATCAATTTTACCTGCACATATTTCTTTTGTGGATGAAGTTGCAGATTTGCTGGAGATCAGTAACGACAGTGCTTACAGGCGTATCCGGGGAGAAAAGCCCATAAGCCTCGACGAGATGCAGGAGCTTGCCAATCATTATAAACTTTCTATTGATCAATTTCTGCATATAAAATCAGATTCTTTTATTTTTTCGGGTGGCCTGGCTATGGCCGGTGAAACGATCTTTGAAAATTGGCTGCAGAATGTATTAAAACAGGTAACACAGATTAATAGCTTTAAGCATAAGCATATGTATTACCTGGCGAAAGATGTTCCGATAATGGAGCAGTTTATGATACCAGATTTACTGGCTTTTAAATCATTCTTGTGGCGCCGCTCGATTCTGCATTATGAAAGTATGAAGGGATCAAAATTTTCTTTAAAAGATGCAGTTCCTGAGCATTTAGCTTTAGGCAAACAAATAGATGAAGTTTACAGCCAGATACCTACAACAGAGATATGGAACCTGGAAAGCATTAACAGCACTATCAGGCAAATAGAATTTTATCGGGAAGCAAATATGTTTGAATCTGAGGAGGATGTAAAAAAAATATATGCAGCGGTTTTAAAACTCATAAACCATTTAGAAGAGCAGGCCGAAATAGGTTTAAAATTCAGAGTCGGAGAACGACCTAATGCATCATCTCCACCTTATAATTTATTCTGGAACGATCTTGTATTAGGCGATAATACCGTGCTTGCAGAAATGGATGCAAGAAAAGTTACTATATTAAACCACAGCGTTATAAATTTTATAAGTACCACTGATGAAAGATTTAATAATTACATGTTTGATACAATGCAGAATCTTATAAAACGTTCTGCACAACTCAGTAAGGTTGGCGAAAAGGAACGCTATCGCTTTTTTAACCGTATCCGTGATAAAATGAAATTAGCTGCCCGGCTTTAGTTATTTTTGTAGCATGAAGAAGCAGGTCAAATTAATTGAATGTCCACGGGATGCAATGCAGGGCTGGCCGCATTTTATTTCTACAGAAAAAAAGATTAACTACATAAATGCTTTATTGAAAGTTGGGTTTGATACCATTGATTTCGGGAGTTTTGTTTCTCCGAAAGCCATTCCTCAAATGGCAGATACGGCTGAAGTAATTTCAAAAATTGAAATACAAAATTCTAAAACAAAACTGCTTGCCATTATTGCAAATGAAAGAGGTGCACAGGATGCTGTTTTGTATCATGAGATAAGTTATCTTGGCTTTCCATTTTCAGTTTCTGAAACTTTTCAGAAAAGAAATACCAATTCTACCATCGAAGCATCTTTTAGCAGGGTGGAAGAGATACAGAATCTTTGTATAAAAAATAAAAAAGAATTGGTTGTTTATATTTCCATGGGATTCGGAAATCCGTATGGTGACATATATAATGAAGAAATTGTTTTTGAATGGGTAAATAAAATGGTAGCGCTGGATATAAAAATCATTTCTCTTGCAGATACTGTAGGCGTTGCAACTTTTGAGCAGGTAAATAAAATGACTAAATACCTGGTCGATCTTTTACCCGAAATTGAGATTGGTGTTCATCTACATTCCACAGCAGAAAATAGGAAAGTTAAACTCGAGGCAGCTTTGCAAGCCGGTTGTTTGCGATTTGATGGAGCTTTGAAAGGAATTGGCGGCTGCCCTATGGCTGGCAATGATCTCGTCGGGAATATGGATACAGAATTTGTGATAGATTATTTTGAGAACCAGGGAATTGAGACTGGTATTAATAAAGAAGCATTAGAAGAAGCATGGAAAATAGCATCTCAAATATTTATATAGTTTTCATTACATTAATTAAGACGAATTACACGAATTAAAAAAACAGGTATATTTAGGAAGTTTCATTCTGATAAGACCAATTCGTGTAATTCGTTAAATTCGTGTCATAAATATAATTCGTGGCATGAACTTTCATTTAGAATTTACTCCAAAACCTTTCTCAAAAAAAATCACACACCGGCATAAGTTAATGTTGATGGGCAGTTGCTTTACAGAAAACATGGGAGATAAATTGATGCAGCATAAATTTTCAGTATTGCAAAATCCCAATGGGATTTTATTTAATCCGGTAAGTGTTGCAGAAGCTTTGGAAAATTACATTGCTAAAAAAGAAATTACCGAGGCTGAACTTTTTTATTTGAATGAAGCATATCATAGCTGGCAACACCACAGCCGGTTTTCATCGCCCCAAAAAAATAATGCAGCAGAAATAATAAATAAAAGCACAACATCCGCACATGAATATTTAAAGGAAGCTGATTTTTTGATCATCACTTATGGCTCTGCTTGGGTATATGCATTGACTGACAAAGCGAATAACAAACAAAATAATATTGTGGCTGCAAACAACCACAAAGCACCGTCAGATTGGTTTAACAGGAGACTGCTTTCATCCGCAGAGTTGGAAAATATTATTGATAAAATGTTTGCAGCTTTAAAAGAGTTTAATCCTTCACTGAATATTATTTTTACGATAAGTCCGGTAAGACATTTAAGAGAAGGCTTTGTAGAAAATAATCGTAGCAAAGCTGCATTGATAAATGCGGTACATAATGCTGTTGAAAAATATGAGAACGGATTTTATTTCCCAGCTTATGAGTTGATAATAGATGATCTGAGAGATTACCGTTTTTATGCGGAAGATATGGTGCATCCAAATTATGCTGCTACAAATTATGTGTGGGAAAAATTTGTACAAACTGCTATTGATGAGTCTTCACAGGACTTGATGAAAACAATCAATGAAATAAACGCCGCAAAAAGGCATAAATCTTTTAATCCTGAATCTGCAGCACATAAAAATTTCTTGCAAATCAATTTAGAGAAAGTCAGTCAGTTTCATGCCCAACATCCATACATAAACTTTGAGGAAGAGCTTAATTTTTTCAATTTGCAATAGCGTTAAAAACAAAACAAAGTTCAATATTTACGAATAAGTTCTCCTTTAGGGGCAGAGGGGTTAATGTATCCTATCACCTCTAACTTCTTCACTCTTCATTAATTCCTTTTCATATTCCAGCCAGGCAGCCCAGCGCTTGCGGACAATCTTTTTGTCAATATAATGTTCGGCAAGGGTGATGAATAAAGTATAATGCCCGGCTTCGCTTTCCATAAATTTTCGGTAAAAATTTCGCATGTATTTATCTTCCATGCCTTCACTTAATCTTTTAAAACGCTCACAACTACGGGCTTCTATTAAAGCCATAATGAGCATATTGTCTAAAAAGCGTTGATCGGGACTGCCATCTTTTTTTTGAAAAGCGATTAGCTTATTTACATAAATATCCTTGCGTGGCTTACCGAGTTTAAGATTGCGTTTTTTTAATTCTGCAATTACCATTCTGAAATGGCCCCATTCTTCCGTAACGATTGGGCTGAGTTCATCTACCAGTAATTCTTTATCAAAATTTTTCTGAATAAGAGAGATGCAGGTGAGCGCTGCTTTTTGTTCGCAGTATGCATGGTCGGTTAAAATTTCGTCCAACTGAATTTCTGCTAGGTTTACCCAGCGTGGATCTGTAGGTAATTGTAATCCTAAAATATTCCGGGTGTGTTCGCTGAGGTTTTGCTCCATAGTGCAAAAATAAAAGTTCTATGGCAGAAAAGAACGGGCAATTGCTAAGAGTTAATTGCTGAATAAAGATATACTGTACAAGGGAGTGACACAACGATGATGCCATGAAAACCTAATGCTGGTTACAAAAAATAAATAAAAATCATTTGATAAATAAAGTAAATTACAGCACTAAATTTTGTTTATGAGAATCATACCGTTTCTTCTATCGGCAATTTTTACAGCAGCACTTGTTGTAATATTTAATACAAATTTATTATTGCCTGCGCCATTAGGAAAGTTGCTTGCACCGCAACAGGGAGTTTGGCAAAATGCAGAACCTGTAAACCAGGATTTTTCTGCTGATCTGAAATTTCCGCAATTGAAGGGGAAAGTAAATGTATATTTTGATGAGCGACTGGTGCCGCATGTTTTTGCTGAGCAGGAGAATGATGTATTTTTTGTGCAGGGATATATACATGCAAAATTCCGGCTTTGGCAAATGGAATTGCAGGTGTTTGCAGCTGGTGGCAGGGTAAGTGAAATAATTGGTGAGAAAGGTTTAGATCATGATCGAGAATTTAGGAGATTAGGAATGGTGTATGCGGCTGAGATTGCAGAGAAACAAATGGAAAAAGACCCAGCCATAAAAGCAGAATGCGATTCCTATACCGCAGGGGTAAACGCTTATATAAGTTCACTCACAGAAAGTACTTTGCCGATTGAATATAAACTGATAGGCTATAAACCAGAGCTGTGGAGTAATTTAAAAACATCTCTATTTTTAAAATACATGAGCTACGATCTTGCAGCGCATGAAGATGATTTTGAAATGACGAACGCAAAAAGTTATTTTTCTTCAGATGATTTTACAAAATTATTTCCGGCCTTACAGGATTCGCTAGATCCGATCATTCCGAAAGGAACGCCTTTTGCTCCGCAAAAAGTTTTTCCTGTGGCACCTGCTAAATCTGATTCTCTTTATTTGAATACGAAAGACCTTGCAGTAACAGAAGAAGAAAAACCGGATCGTGACAATGGCAGCAACAACTGGGCAGTGAGCGGAAAAAAAACAAAAAGCGGCGCACCTATTTTGTGCAATGATCCTCATCTTGGTTTAAATCTTCCGTCGCTTTGGTTTGAAATGCAATTGTCTACACCAACGTACAATGCCTATGGGGCATCATTTCCGGGCGCACCCAGTGTTATTATTGGGTTCAATGATAATTGTGCATTTGGTTTCACAAATGGCGGCAGGGATGTAAGAGATTATTATGAAATAAAATTTAAAGATGACAGCCGAAAGGAATATTGGTTCAACAATGAATGGAAGCAAACAACTTTCAGAGTTGATACAATAAAAATAAAAGACAAGCCAAACTTTATTGATAGTGTTGCATATACTGTTTTTGGGCCGGTGATGTATGATAAAAGTTTTAGCGGTGGACGAAGCACCAACAATAAATATTATGCTGTACGCTGGACTGCGCATGACCAAAGTGATGAGTTGAAAATTTTTACAGGGTTAGATAGGGCAAAAAATTATACTGATTATTCTGCAGCGGTTGTAAATCTTCACACACCGGGACAAAATTGTGCATTTGCCTGTAGAGATGGCGACATTGCTATTCGTACGCAAGGCGACTGGCCGGCGAAGTGGAAAGGACAGGGCGATTTTGTAATGCCCGGCACAGACAGCAGTTATATGTGGCAGGGAATGATACCGCAGGATGAAGTGCCTTATCAATATAATCCTGAGCGTGGCTTTATCAGTAGCGCCAATCAAAAACCAGTGGATGATGTAACCTATCCTTATTACATTGGCAGGGCATACCCGGAATATCGTGGTGCAGAAATAAATAAAAGATTAACTGCTATGAATAATATTACACCGCAGGATATGATGGCTTTGCAAACGGATAATTTTGATCTGTTTGCAGCAACGGCAGTGCCCATATTTACAAAAAATATGAAAGTGAATGATTTGAATGCGGATGAGAAAAAATATTTTGATATGCTGCAAAGCTGGAACTATAGAGATGATGCAGGATTGAAAGGGCCAACGGTTTTTAATATTTTGTGGAAGAGTTTTGTAGATACTGTTTTTGATGATGAGTATGCAAAAGCGCCAAAGGTTATTATGCATCCATTTAAAACAACGATTGTAGAGAATGTCTTAAAAGATTCTGCTTACAAATTTCTAGACAATATTAATACCCCTCAAATAGAAACATTGGCGGATGATGTAACGGCTGCATTTAAAAATGCTGCGGCAAAATTAAAAAAGATTGAAGCTGATGGAAAGTTGGATTGGGAGAAATATAAATCTACAGGCATCAACCACCTGGCAAAACTTGCGCCGTTTAGCCGTTTGAATTTACCGGCAGGTGGCGGTGAAAATGCGATCAATGCTACCAAAGAAAATCATGGGCCAAGCTGGCGCATGGTGGTTAGTCTTACTGCAAAAACAGAAGCGTACGGTATTTATCCTGGCGGGCAAAGTGGAAACCCCGGCAGTAAATTCTACGATAATTTTATAGATGATTGGGTTAAAGGAAAATATTATTCTTTGTGGATGATGACAAAAGATGAACAGGCGAGTAGTAAGGTGAAATGGAAAATGAGTTTTAGTAATTGATGTAGTCAATAGTCAAATGTCAATGGTCAATGAGTTTTTGAAAATTGAACCTCTTGAACCTTTTGAAATACCTTAAACCTTTTGAACTTTTTTAAATTTTTAGAAAAATGAAATTCATAATCTACCTTTTATTAATTGCATTATTAAGTTTTGCAGCCTGCCTTTATTTGCCATGGTGGTCTGTAGCCATTGTTGGTTTTTTAGTAGTTGCATTAATTCCCCAACGGCCCGGAATGGCTTTGCTGTGTGGCTTTCTGGCAGTTTTTATTTTATGGTTTGCATTCAGTTTCTGGCTCAGTAGCAACAATAACCATATTCTGGCTCACAAAGTTTCTATGCTTATTTTAAAAATGGACAATCCATATTTACTCATGTTTGCTTCTGCATTTATTGGTGGCCTGGTGGCTGGCTTTGGTGCACTGACTGGTTCTTTTGTACGTGGTAAAAAAAGAGTATAGTTTTTGGGCAGCGCATCAGTATTTCTTTTATCAGCATTTGTGCCGCTATCTCTATTACCCTGCCTACCGTCAGGCAGGTCCGGCACAAAGCCTGCACACATCATCCTCACCGGGGTAGCCGCTCTAATTGCCTGCCGGCAGGTCGGGGTTGTATTTCATCCGCATATCATTTGGCAACATTTAATAAAGGCAGGTTTATTATTGCTGCAAAACCCTTTTCGTTCACCAGTATAAAAAGCAGGTTTACACATTTAATAAGTCAGTTCACCATTAATTCTCTTATTTAGTTTTTTTGTAACACTATTGCTTCTAATTTCGTTTTCAAACGAAACATTCGCATGAGATTATTTTTTACTGCTGCACTTCTGATTTTAAGTCAATACCTTTTTGCACAAAAAATTTACGGAACTGTTTATGATGATAAAGGCGATCTGTTGCCATTCTCATCCATAACTATAAAAGGTACGTCTGTAGGCGCCAGTGCAAATGACAAAGCGAAATTTTCATTCATGCTGGCCCCTGGTACTTATACCATAGTTTGCCAACATATTGGTTACACTGCTGTTGAGAAAAAAGTAACACTTTCTACCAACCAGGAAGTGACTTTTATTTTAAGTGAACAAAAGCTTACAATGAAAGAAGTTGTTATAAAAAATACGGACGAAGACCCTGCCTACCAGATCATAAGAAACGCTATTAAAAAAAGAACGTATTATGAAAAACAGGTGAATGCATTCAATTGCGATCTGTACGGAAAGGATCTTATCAAACTCCGCAGCCTTCCTAAAAAAATATTTGGTAAAAAGATTCCCGATGCGGACAGGAATGATATGGGCCTTGATTCTTCTGGCAAGGGTATTATTTATCTTTCAGAATCAGTTTCAAAGATCAACATTCAGCAGCCGGATAAATTCAAGATGGAAGTTATCAGCAGCAGGGTAAGCGGCAGTGGTGGCTTTGGCTTTACTTTTCCTGCGTTTATAAGTTTATATACAAATAATGTTACAGTATTTACAGAAAGAATAAACCCACGTGGCTTTGTTTCTCCCATTGCAGATGGAGCAATAGGTTTTTATAAATTCAAATACATGGGCTCTTTTTATGAAGATGGTAAAGAAATAAATACCATCCGTGTTACCCCACGCCGTAGCTACGAGCCGCTATTTTCCGGCATTATCAATATTGAAGATGGAGAGTGGCGCATTCACAGTTTTAATTTAATGCTTACCAAATCTTCACAACTGGAAATTATAGATTCATTGCAGATTTCGCAGTTATACGTTCCCGTTACCAATGATGTATGGCGGGTTAAAAACCAGTTGCTGCACTTTAATTTTAAGCAATTAGGAATAGATGCGATTGGTAACTTTCTCAGCGTATATTCAAATTATAATATTGCACCAGCCTTCCCCAAAAAATTCTTCGATCGTGTAATTATTAAGTACGATACAGCCGTTAATAAGCATTCCAAAGAATATTGGGATACTATCCGCCCGGTACCACTGGAAAAAGAAGAGCAAAAAGATTACCAGGTAAAAGACAGTATTTACCAGGTACAAAAAGATTCTTCACTCACTAAAACCGCCATTGACTCTTTAAAAAAGCGACAGGGGCCTTTAAAGCCGCTGAATGTATTCTGGAACGGCATACGCAGAACGCATTACAGCAAAACAAACCAGTATACCTGGGGCGTAGAGCCTTTGATAAAAAATCTTGAATACAATGCGGCAGAAGGAGTGGTGCTAAACGCAAATGGGTTCTACAATAAGTATCTTAAAAAATGGAAATCAAATATGAGCTTTGATCCGCACTTCCGTTACGGCTTCAGTAATACACATTTTAATGCCTGGGCTGGCCTCACTTTTAGAACCCGTGACTATGAAACTGATAAAAAATTAAAGAGGGAAACATGGTCTTTCAGTGGCGGAAAAAGAGTAAGTGAATTTAATAAAGAAAGT
This sequence comes from Ferruginibacter sp., assembly GCA_039918155.1. Classification (GTDB taxonomy): domain Bacteria; phylum Bacteroidota; class Bacteroidia; order Chitinophagales; family Chitinophagaceae; genus Ferruginibacter. The sequence goes on along the minus strand of JBDSIB010000114.1, from coordinate 1,917 downwards.
ACTTTGAACCCGTTGGTAAACAGCATCAGCATTTTATTGTACGGAAGAAATTATATAAAAACTTATGAAAATTATTTTGGGAATATTACTTTCAGTAAAAGGTACGAAAGCGGTTTACATTTTTATGTAAATGCTTTGTACGAAGACAGGATTCCACTAAACAATACAACGAATTTTACATTATTTAAAAAGGACAGCGGTAAGATAACGCCTAATTATCCTGATGAAAGGATCGCTGCACAATTTACACCTCACCAGGCTATGATTGTTTCAGCTTCTGTAAGCTTCAGGCCAGGTCAGCGCTACATACAGTTTCCAAATAACAAAGTTTCCATCGGTTCGAAATATCCAACATTTACGCTGAGTTATGCGAAAGGGATTAGCAATGTTTTTGGCAGTGATGTAGATTTTGATAAATGGCGTTTCACTATCAACGATGATAAGAATTTTAAGCTTGCCGGGTTACTGAAATATAAGATTGGTATTGGTGGTTTTTTAAATGCAAATAAAGTTTTCATACAGGATTACCAGCATTTCAATGGTAACCAAACCTTAGGAGCAAGTGAATATGTGAATAGTTTTCAATTGGCAAAATATTATGCTTACAGTACAACTGCCTCTTTTTATTCAGTAGGTTTTATTGAGCATCATTTTAATGGATTACTTACCAATAAAATTCCTTTGTTTAAAAAACTAAACTGGAACCTGGTAGCAGGTGCCAATGCATTGTACATAAATAATAACAGTAATTATGTTGAGTTATTTGCAGGCCTGGAAAATATTCTTAAGATTTTCAGGGTTGATGCAGTTGTTTCTTTTGAAAACGGTAAACAAGCTCATACAGGCATACGCATAGGCGCTGGTGGTATTTTGGGCGGCAGTATTAAATTGAGTAATAGTCGTGCAAATAATAATGTACAATTTTAAAAGAAGATTACTTGCGTAATGTATTTCCCCGGCAATTAGCCGGGGATTTTTTATCTTTGTCAAAATTTGGTTTGCCCTGCAAGCATCCAATCATTTAATGATTTCCTGTTATGCAAACGGGATCAAATAAACTACAATGGCAGTATTACACAACCGTGTTTCCCAGGCAGAGCTTAAACAACTACTGCAGCAGGAAACAATTTACCGGATCACCGTTTCTTTCTACAATTATTTTTTTATTGAAGATCCTGCGGCTTTCAGAGATGAATTGTACACAGGTTTAAATGAGTTGAATGTTTTTGGTCGCATTTATATTGCTCATGAAGGCATTAATGCACAGGTGAGTATTCCTGAAAATAATTTTGAAGCTTTCAGAGCATTTCTCAACAATGTTGAAGGGCTAAAAGATCTGCGCCTGAACATTGCCGTGGATAATGATGGGAAGTCATTTTGGGTACTTAAAATAAAAGTACGGGAAAAGATTGTGGCTGATGGAATTGCGGACCCGGCTTTTGACATGGCAAATAAAGGTAAGTATGTAAATGCGGCAGAATTCAACATACTGACAAATGATGAAGATACCATTGTAGTAGATATGCGTAATCATTATGAGTTTGAAGTTGGGCATTTTGAAAATGCAATAGAAATACCAAGCGATACTTTCAGAGAGCAATTACCAATGGCAGCAGAAATGCTGAATGAAAAGAAAGATAAGAATATTATCATGTATTGTACCGGCGGGATACGATGTGAAAAAGCAAGTGCGTATATGCTGCACCGTGGGTTTAAAAATGTTTTTCACCTGGAAGGGGGAATAATAAATTATGCTAACAATGTAAAAGTGCAGCAATTACCTAATAAGTTTCACGGTAAAAACTTTGTGTTTGATGACAGGCTGGGGGAGCGGGTGACAGAAGAGATAATTGCCAAATGCCACCAATGCGGTAAATCTGCCGATACACATACTAACTGTAAGAACGAAGCCTGCCA
>JBDSIB010000113.1:0-13382 GCA_039918155.1 Ferruginibacter sp. | reverse complement strand
TTCCTGGATGAGCCTACTACCGGCCTGGATCCACAGGCAAGACGCAATCTCTGGGATCTTATTAAAGAAATAAGAGCAAGTGGCACAACAGTTATTATCACTACGCATTATATGGATGAAGCAGAGCAACTCTGTGACCGCATTGCCATTATGGATGAAGGGAAAATCATCCAGTTGGATTCTCCCGATAAAATGATAGATGACCTTGTTGCAACTGGCTTTGAGCGTCCCAAGCAGGTAAAAGCTGCCAACCTGGAAGATGTTTTCATACAATTAACAGGCCGGGAGATGAGGGATGAATAAAGTTGCGTTTATTTGCAATTCAATTTTTAACAAAAAATAGATAATGAAGAAAATTTTTTTCTGCGCCATTGCATTAGGCGCTCTGGCTACCAACGTTAATGCACAAGCGAAAAAAAAGCTGGTGCCAAAAAAAACTACGGTTACTGCGCCGGTAAAATCTACCGTGTTCAAAAATCTGAGCGATAGTTTCAGCTATGCTGCAGGTATGAACATTGCAGAAAGTATGAAAGGACAGGGCATTACAAATCTGAACCAGGCATTGGTACAAAAAGCCATGCAGGATGTATTCGGTAATAAGAAATTATTATTAACAAAAGAAGAAGCAAACATTACATTACAGGAACAGCTACAAATATTTGCAAAGAAAAAGGGAGATGTACAAAAGGTAAAGAATGATGCATTTCTGAATGCTAATAAAGTACGCAAAGGGGTAACAACATTACCTGATGGTTTGCAATATGAAATACTAACGGCTGGCGAAGAAAATGGCGTAAAGCCGCTTGCTATTGATACTGCTGTGGTAGATTATGTGGGTACTTTAACTGATGGAGTTGAATTTGAGAGTTCTATAAAGCGTGGTGAACCTGCTACATTTCCGTTGAATAGAGTAATACCTGGCTGGACAGAAATTTTGCAATTAATGACCAAGGGTGCCAAATGGAAAGTAACCATTCCAAGCGAATTAGGGTATGGTGAAAGAGGAAGTGGTGCGATTCCTGCAAACTCAGTACTGGTTTTTGAGATAACTTTAAGAGATATCAAACCTGCAGTTAAAGAATAATGGAAAATTTAAAATATCCCATCGGTCAGTATGAAGAGCAACCATTTTCATCCACGCAATTGGAGAAATGGCTGCTTGATATAGAAGTGCTGCCGGCACAGTTGGAATATGCCATTGCAAATCTGGATGAAGCACAATTGCAAACGCCTTATCGTCCTGATGGCTGGACAATTCACCAGTTGGTACATCATGTTGCAGACAGTCACATGAATGCGTACATCCGTTTTAAGCTTGGGCTTACAGAAGATGATCCCACTATAAAACCTTACGATGAAAAAGCCTGGGCGCTAATGGCCGATACAAAAAATCTTCCTATTAATATTTCTACTACCATTCTTTTTGCAGTACACAAAAGATGGATGGAAGTTTTAAAAAATATTTCCGGGGAAGAGTGGAACCGCCCCGTCTTTCATCCCGAGCATCAAAAGCAAATGACTCTGTGGTACCTGCTGGGAATGTACGCCTGGCATGGCAGGCATCATGTTGCACACATTACATCATTAAGAGACAGAGAAAATTGGTGATAACAATTATACATTCAGAATGCCGGTTAATATTTTTATGTTACCGGCATTTGTTTTTTATATCATCAGTGTTGTGTCACTCACTTGTACAGCATACCTTTATTGAACATTTAACCGGACAGACTCTTAGATAATGCCAGTTATAAATAAATGATTCCTATTCCAGTTCCCTCTCCTTTGGAGAGGGAACTGGGGTGAGGTAATGTAATTGGTAGTTTATAAAATTCAGATCAAAAAAAAGTAAATCATTTATATGTCTTTCAAAGTACTTTCTTCAGAATATATAAGTCGTCATCAATATTTTACTGCCCGTAAAGACAGTTATCAAACTCCCGATGGAAAAATAGTTGATCCTTATTATGTTGTAGAATTGCCGCCCTGCGTAGTTGCAATGGCCATTACAGAAAACAGGGAAGTAGTAATGGTAGAGCAGTACCGTCATCCCATTCATCAAAAAGTATTGGAATTACCCGGTGGCTTTATTGATGAAAAAGAAGAGCCTCAACATGCGGTCGCAAGAGAACTGATGGAGGAGACCGGATATACTTTTTCTGCTTATCATGCCATAGGCAAAACTGCTGCAAACCCCGGTGTATTGAATAATTTTACTTACTTTTTTTTAGCAACCGGTGGTAAAAAAATTGCAAAGCAATCTCTTGATGCTAATGAAGAAATAGAGATTATTCTTAAACCTTTAGAAGAGGTTAAGCAACTTTTAATGGATAATAAAATAGTCCAAAGCCTGCATTCACTTTGTTTGTTTTATGGCTTTAATTACCTGGCGAAAAATACGAATCTTCCATCTCCGCAATAATAAAGAAGCTACCACAAACTATAATTACATCATTGGCAGCAGCATTATTTTTCGCTTCAGCAATGGCAACATTTACATTATCATAACTGGCGCCTTGTAAGTTTTTTTCTGCTGCTATTTTTTTTAAGCCTTCATGTGGCAATGCTCTTGGCAGGTGTGCATTGGTAAAATAATAGGCTGCATTTTCCGGAAATAATTCCAGTACAGAACTTATATCCTTATCATTTACAAATCCCAAAACAAAATTTAGTTTAGCATTCGGGTATTCAATTTTTAATTGCTGAAGTACCTGGCTAATACCATCTTTATTGTGGGCAACATCTACGATGAGCGTAGGAGAGTGTCGTAACACATCCCATCGGCCTCGAAGACCAGTTATCTTCTTTACATTTTCCAAACCACTGTGCAGATCATTTTCTGAAATTCCAAATCCTTGTTTTTTTAATTCATCAACAGCACACAACAAGGTTATACAATTTTTTACCTGGTACAAACCAGTCAGATCAAGTCTGAGTTTTTCAATTACTCCGCTGACATTATTTTTGATATTGCAAAGCAGCAATGCTTCAGATGGATCAATAAATTCTGCTGTGAACATCGCAGTAGCAAAATGTATGGGCGCATTTTTTTTATTGGCTTCTTCTGTAAATACCGGCAATGTTTCCGGTAATATTTCTCCAATAATTACAGGTGTGTTCTCTTTAATGATACCCGCTTTCTGACCGGCAATTTCTGTCAACGTATTGCCGAGAAGATTCATGTGGTCAAAACCAATATTTGTTATAACTGAAAGCACCGGCGAAATGATGTTGGTACTATCCAAACTTCCACCAAGGCCGGTTTCAATAACAGCTATATCTACTTCCTGCTCAGCAAAATATTCAAATGCCATTGCAACCGTCATTTCAAAAAAAGAGGGTTCAATATCTGTAATAATTTGTTTCGTACGCTCAGTAAAATCAATTACAAATTTTTCATTTATCATTTCACCATTTATCCGGATACGTTCTCCAAAATCTTTAATGTGCGGAGATGTGTAAAGCCCGGTTTTATAGCCTGCCTGTTGCAGAATGGCTGCCAGCATATGGCTCGTGCTGCCTTTACCGTTAGTGCCGGCAATATGTATGGTCTTGAATTTAGTTTGAGGATTGCCCAGCGCATTGCACAATGCAATGGTATTGTGCAGGTCTTCTTTATATGCCGCCTGCCCGACACGGGAAAACATCGGAAGTTGCTGGTAGAGATATTCTATGGTTTCTTTGTAATTCATTTATACAAAGATAATCTGAGAAAGTCTACTTGAGTAAAGTAGAAGAAAAAAGTATAATGCTACTGCACCTTAAAATTAAATGGTACTGTTACAATAGATTCGTGATCTGATTTATTAAACTTTATATTCGGTAAATAATTTCTGATTGCATCAGCAAATTTTGATTCAGTACTTGTGGAACCTTTATCAAAAGTTATGAAAATCCCTTTACCGTCCGGTGATACCTTAATGATAGCATAGATCGTAGCTTTACCCAAAGTGCCCACAAAAATATAATTATTAATTATTGAACGATCCCCTTTTGAAACTCTTAAGCCCCCACCTACTTTACCACCGGGTGTATTACCATAAGAATCTTTATTACCATTAGGATCCCCATTATCGCCTTTACCACCTGGAGTATTTCCCTGGTATTTATAACCATTGTCTTCTGTTGCATTATTGCCGCCACCTTTGCCGGCGCCGTTATAGGTTATCTTAGGTTTTTGTGGTTTTGGTACCGGTGTTACTACGGGTGCAGGTTCCGTTACAGTTTTTACTTTTGGAGAACTTTTTACGGGCTTGTTTACCGGTGCTGCAGTTGCCTCTGCATTCTCATCGGGTTGCACTTTTTCCTCCGCAGCCTGTTGCGGAGCCGATGTTTGTTTAGGTTGTATTATTTCTTCCTTTGTTGGAGAACGTTCCCCTTTAATGAGCGGTTGTTCTTCACCAAATCCATCCTGGTTATTCCCGAGGTTGATCTCCATCAGATCCTGAACTACCGGAGGTGTCACCGGCTGAACAGTCCAACTGATCAAAAAGAACATCAGCAACAATCCACCGCAAATGATTGCAGTGTAAATAAAGGCTTTCTTATTTTTTTCTGATTCAAAATTGACTGTCATATTGCTAAGTTATTTTATTTAGATGAGTTCATAGGTAGTTTTACATAAAGCTCAAATAATTTTAACAATTCTATTTCTGATAATTTCTCTCACCAAACAGCAGGCTGCCTATTCTTACCATATTGCTTCCTTCTTCCAATGCAATTTTATAGTCACCACTCATACCCATAGAAAGTGTTGATAGTTGATAGTTGCTGGTTGATAGCGGGCTGCATGTATCGTACATCTCTTTCAATGAATGAAATTCATTTCTCACTAAATCCAGATCATCCGAAAAACTTGCCATTCCCATCAAGCCTTCAATTTTTACGTTTTTAAATTCGTGTAACCCGCCTGCCGGTAGGCTAGATTGGTTTTTAATTCGTGCAATCAATTCCTTTAATTCCTTTTCATCAAATCCAAATTTGGTTTCTTCTTTGGCAATATGCACCTGTAATAAACACGGAATTGTTCTTCCCGATTTTCCAGCCTGCTTATTTATTTCCAACAATAATTTTTCACTATCTATACCATGTATGAGATGAACGAATGGAGCTATATATTTCACTTTGTTGCTTTGCAAATGACCGATAAAATGCCAACGGATATCCTTTGGTAACAGTTCGTGCTTATCTACCAACTCCTGTACATAATTTTCTCCAAAATCCCTTTGTCCTAAGTCATACAATGTCTGTATATCTTCTGCTGGTTTTGTTTTGGATACAGCAACAAGGGTTGCTTTATCATTTAGCTCTGCAATAAGTCCCTGATATTTTTCTTTATTGATACTCATGTCTTTTTCACTAAGATGCAAAGGTATAATAATGTTTCACGCTAAGGCGCAAAGTAAATGCAAAGAAGCAAAGAGCATAAAAAAGGTGCAAATGATTTTCTCATTTGCACCTCTATTTGACTGATCAACCATTCAACTATTTAAGTATCGTTCTGCTGATCACAATCCTTTGCACTTCACTCGTGCCTTCATAGATTTGTGTAATTTTTGCATCCCTCATTAATCTTTCTACATGATATTCTTTTACAAATCCATAGCCGCCATGTATCTGCACTGCTTCCGTGGCAGTCCACATCGCTGTTTCACTACAGAAAACTTTTGCCATAGAACTGCTTAATGTATAATCAAGATGTTGGTCTTTTTCCCAGGCAGCTTTTAAGCAGAGTAATCTTGACGCTTCAATTTTTGTTGCCATATCTGCCAACTTAAACTGGATGATCTGGTGGTTCATTATTTCTGTGCCAAAAGCTTTTCTTTGTTTGGTGTATTTTAATGCAAGCTCAAATGCGCCACTTGCAATACCCAATGCCTGTGATGCAATGCCAATACGCCCGCCAGCCAATGTTCTCATGGCAAATTTAAAACCGAACCCATCTTCGCCAATGCGGTTTTCCTTCGGCACTTTTACATCAGTGAACATAATGGTATGTGTATCACTTCCTCGTATGCCTAGTTTATTTTCTTTGGCACCAACTGTTACACCTTCCCATTTTTTTTCTACAATAAATGCATTAATGCCATGACTCCCTTTACTTACATCTGTTTGTGCAATTACTAAATATACACTTGCACTGTTACCATTGGTGATCCAGTTTTTAGTACCATTCAGTAAGTAATGATCGCCCATATCTTCCGCAGTAGTTCTTTGTGAAGTAGCATCACTGCCAGCTTCTGGCTCACTCAATAAAAATGCGCCGATATATAATTCTCCGTCTTTTTTACCTTGCGCCAATGGGGTTAAATATTTTTGTTTTTGTTCTTCATTCCCATATTCCTGCAGGCCATAGCAAACAAGGCTGTTGTTTACGCTTACGCAAACACTTACACTGGCGTCTATTTTACTGATCTCTTCCATAGCCAATACATAACTAACAGTATCAAGTCCGCTTCCGCCATATTCCGGTTTTACCATCATTCCCATAAATCCCAGGTCAGCTAATTTTTCAATCTGCTCTTTTGGAAATTTCTGTTGTTCATCTCTTTCAATTACACCGGGCAGACATGCGTTTATTGCGAAGTCACGGGCTGCCTGTTGTATCATTAATTGTTCTTCAGAAAATTTAAGATCCATACAATTTTTTTAGTGCCACAAAAATAAGCTTTGAGGGGCTGAATAAATAACAAACAACTATCTTTTTTAGCCATACTATATATGGTTTGTATATTTGCGCTACAAAAATTTACGATTGCAGACAGCTTCACAAAATTTAAGGATACAGAAAATTATTGCTATAATATCCATTGCATTATTTATTATCAAAATAATTGCATGGTTTATTACAAATTCAGTGGCTATTCTGACCGATGCGTTAGAAAGTATCGTAAACGTAGTGGCAGGTTTGATAGGGGTTTACAGTTTATACGTTTCCGCCAAGCCAAAAGATTCGGATCACCCTTATGGGCATGGTAAAGTGGAATTTATTTCTGCAGCCATTGAAGGAACATTGATAACAGTAGCCGGAATAATTATTATTTACGAGGCGGTCACGAATTTAAAATACCCACATGAAATAAAGAAAATAGATTACGGAATTATCCTTGTTGCAATTACTGCAGTAGTGAATTATATAGCAGGTGTTGTTTGTGTAAATACCGGTAAAAAAAATAACTCTATAGCTCTGATTGCAAGCGGCAAACATTTAAAAACGGATACCTATACAACCTTTGGTATCATTGCCGGCTTGATATTGATTTTATATACCAAAATTGGTTGGATAGATAGTGTTGTCGCTTTGTTATTTGCAGGTATTATTATTGTCACCGGTTATAAAATTATCCGTAGTTCAATTGCGGGAATAATGGATGAAGCAGATGAACAATTATTAAAAGAATTGGTGGTAGCATTAAATGAAAACCGAACAGTGAACTGGATCGACATGCACAATTTACGTATTATAAAATATGGTGCTACACTGCATCTTGATTGTCACCTCACCGTTCCCTGGTACTTTAATGTGAATGAAGCACACAAAGAAATTGATGCACTTTCTCATCTTGTAAAAAACAAGTACGGTGAAACAATGGAGCTTTTTGTACACAGTGATGGCTGTATGGATTTCAGTTGTGCCATCTGCGAAAAATTGGAATGTAAAGTTCGACAACACCCTTTTGAAAAGAAGATAGAATGGACGATAGAAAATATTTCAAAGAATCATAAGCATGATATTGATAGTTGATGATGGGAACTCTAAAGTTTACACCTTTTAGAAAGGTGTAAACTTTGGAGTTGGTTTTATGGTTGTATTTTTAAAATGATTTTTGTAGCTTTCTCATCAATTAGAGTTTACACCTTTCTAAAAGGTGTAAACTCTAATTGATGAACTTTAAATCAATATTTCAATATGCCCATTAATCCGCTATATCTTGCCCATTTTGAGTTTGAAGGCATTTATCATATTTACAACAGGACAAATAATAAAGAGCTGCTATTCAAATCAGATAATAATTACGCTTATTTTTTACATCAATTCGCTTTTTTTATTTCACCAATAGCTGATACCTATGCATGGAGCCTACTACCAAACCATTTCCATTTTTTAATAAAAATTAAAACAAAAAGCCAGATCGCTTTTTATATCGAATCTTTAGATTCATTGCGGCAAACGAAATCTGAGAAAGAGTTTTTACTTAATAACGACATTAATCATCTGATTGAAGCAAATTTTAAAAGGTTTTTTACTTCTTATGCAATGGCATTTAATAAAATGCACAACAGGAAAGGAAATTTATTTCAGCGAACATTTAAAAGGGTAGAGATAACAAGAGATCAGCAATTTACAAAGGCACTTATTTATATTCATGCTAATGCCCAAAAACATAAACTGGTAAAATATTTTGCGGATTATTTATTGACTTCTTACCATTCATTATTATCTGATAAGCAAACAAGATTATTGAGAGATGAAATTTTTGAATGGTTTGGGAACAAGGAAAAATTTATTAAGGTTCAGCATGCTTTAACGGAGTACTATTATCAATTTGAAGGTAGCATCCAAGATGATGATTAAGATTAGAGTTTACACCTTTTGAAAAGCTGTAAACTCTTATCTTATTTAGTAAATAATTTAGCCACACCAAATGCAGCAGCAGCAGCCATAGCGCCGATAAGCATTACACGTATTGCTCCCCACCATGCATTTACGCCGGTAATCCTGCTTTTAAAATAACCAAAAATAAATAAGCAGAGAAGTGTTGCAACAACAGAATATTTTAAAGCTTCACGAGAATCACTGATAAAGAAATAAGGGCTTAAGGGAATGATACCTCCAACAATATAAGAAACGCCGATATTCAAAGCACTTTTTGTAGCACGCTTTGGATCTGGTTTTTCAAGGCCCAGCTCATACTTCATCATAAAGTCAACCCAACGATCTTTGTCTTCTGCAATTTCCATTGTAGCTTTTTCCTGCAGATCGGGACTTAACCCAATGTTGGCAAAAAATTCTTTTGTCTCTGCGATTTCTAAGGAACGTTTATTCTCTACCTCATCATATTCTCTCTTTACTTCGCTTCTGTAATGATCCTGTTCTGTCTTGCCGGCAAGGTAACCCCCTAAACCCATTGCAATGCTGCCCGCTGCGATTTCTGCAATGCCTGCAATTACAATGATGTTGCTACTTGATACAGCTCCACTAAGACCTGCGGCCAATGCAAAAGGAACCGTTAGTCCATCACTCATTCCAATTACAATATCACGTAAAAGATCAGAACTGCGTAGATGTGCCTCATCATGATTGTGGGCTTGTTTATTTTCCATTCTTGTATTTCAGATTTATATGTCGCATCAATAGTCTATTTAGCTAGCTTTTTTGATGAACCATTCTGAAAGGTAAATTATTTAAGAAAGGAGATTGTTTAAAAGTGAATTTTTATTTTTTATTCAAACAATCCAAACTTTTTTCAATGATGCTCACGCATTCCAATACCTGTTTTTCAATGATAAGTAGGGGTGGGGCAAAACGGATCTTATCGCCATGCGTTGGTTTTGCAAGCAACCCATTTTCTTTTAATTCCAAACATAGCTTCCAGGCTGCATCCTCATCTGAATGATCAATAACAATGGCATTCAGTAAACCTCTGCCACGTATTATTTTTATGAACGGAGAATTTATTTTTGCAAGTTCATCCCTGAAAAGTTTGCCCATTGCTTCCGCATTTTCTGCCATCTTTTCCTCTTTTAAAACCGATAGTGCTGCAATAGCAACTTTACTTGCCAGCGGATTACCACCATAAGTACTGCCGTGTTCTCCCGGTTTAATCGTGAGCATTATTTCGTTATCAGCCAGTACAGCGCTGATAGGCAGTACGCCGCCACTCAGTGCTTTTCCGAGTATTACAATATCCGGTCGTACATTTTCTATATCGCATGCCAGCGTAGTACCGGTGCGGCAAAGCCCGGATTGTATTTCATCCGCCACCATCAATACATTATATTCTGTACACAATTCCCGTACACCTGTATAGTAGCCATCATCAGGAACAACGACACCAGCTTCGCCTTGTATAGGTTCAAATAAAAATGCAGCCGTGTTTTTATCCTGCAAAGCTTTTTCCAATGCCGGTAGATCATTAAATGGAATGATCTCAAAACCGGGTAAAAAAGGGCCGTAATTATTTTTTGCAGTAGGGTCAGTGCTATAGGAGATAACACCCAGCGTTCTGCCATGGAAGTTATTGGAACATACAATTATTTTGGCTTTATCAGGTTCTACTTTTTTTACTTCGTATGCCCACTTACGGCTAAGCTTAAGCGCTGTTTCCACCGCTTCTACACCGGTATTCATTGGCAATACTTTATCGTAATCAAAATATGCTGTTATAAATTTTTCATATTCACCCAGTTGATCATTATAAAAAGCACGGCTGGTAAGGGTGAGCGTTTGAGCCTGCTCTACCAATGCAGCAATAATTCTTGGATGACAATGACCCTGGTTTACTGCAGAGTAACCACTCAGGAAATCATAATATCTTTTATCATCTACATCCCAAAAAAATACCCCGGTTGCCTTTTTTAAAACCACCGGCAGGGGATGGTAATTGTGTGCTCCATATTTTTCTTCCAGCTCTATAAAATATTGTGTATTGGCGGAGGCCTGTATAAGCGTATGCATAAAAAATGATTTGAAGAATTAAAAAAGAAGATAACGATGCATTCCCTTTGCAGGGAGAAAAAATAAATTAACGTCGATGGTTGAGTAGATCGAGATTACCGTGAAGAAACTGCGCTATCGTTGTAAGATAATTGATGCGCCAAAGATAAATTATTAAACCCACTTGTAAAAGTAATGTTCGGGAAAGTTTATTTTTTCAGCAGTTTCTTTTTCAAAAATACCGTAAACACTACTACCACTGCCGCTCATAGCAGCATAGAGGCTGCCATTTTCATACAACGTATTTTTAATATCGGCCATTTCAGGGTATTTAGCAAATACTGCTGTTTCAAAATTATTTGTGATTGATTCTCTCCATTCTGTAACAGGTTTCTGAACTGCAGCTTTCAGATCAACAGTCTTCTCTTTTTGTAGATCAATTTGAGAAAAAGCCCAGCCGGTATTTACATGTATGCCGGGATGTATTACCAGTATTGCATAAGTGGAAAGATCAAGATCAACCTTCTCCAATATTTCACCACGCCCGGTTGCATAACATCCTGAATTCAGTATGAAGAACGGTACATCACTTCCTAATGCAGCACTGTACTTTAGCAAATCATCTGTCGTCAGCCTAAGGGCATATTTTTGATTCAGTAATTGTAAAGTAAATGCAGCATCTGCAGACCCACCACCAAGGCCGGCGCCCATCGGAATATTTTTATGTAAATGAATTTGTACCGCAGGCAATTGAGAAAAATCTTTTTGCAGTAATTGATAGGCCTTTATACAAAGATTATTTTTTTCTTCTCCATCTACCGGGATACCTGAACTGCTGAAAGCAATTGGAGTATTATTTTGCAGAGCAGTAATAACTTCTACTGCATCCTTTATTTTTATGGGGTAAAATATCGTTTGTAAATTATGAAACCCATCTGCTCTTTTATCCAGGATGTTTAAGCCAATATTTATTTTGCAGTTGGGAAATGAAAGCATTTTTTGAATGGATAATTAGTTAATGGATAATTGATAATCCTGCAAAGTATGTGATAAATAAAGAAGAGTTATTGATCTCATTATCAATTAAACAATTATCATTTATCAATTAATTATATCATTTATCAATTACTTCTTCCCCCGGCTTTTTATTTCATCTCTTATAGAGATGGCTTTAATATAGTCTTCATGCTCCAATACTTCTGCCAGTAATTTATTAAGATCTTCTATACTCATAGACCTTAGGTCATTTCCACCAGATTCAGAAGTGATAGTTGTGGTTTCAGTCAGCGATTTTTTATTATCGTCTTCCATCAATACGCCTGCCTGGTCCAAAATGCTGTCATAAGTATAAATGGGGCAGCCAAATCTTACTGCCAAAGCCAGTGCATCAGAAGTACGGGAGTCTATTTCGACCGTATCATTTGCAGAACTGCAAACTAATTTTGAATAAAAGATGCCTTCCTGCAGATCATTGATCACTATCTCATGCAGCTCTACATTAAAAGCCAGCATAAAATTTTTCATCAGGTCATGCGTCAGTGGTCTGCTCGGGTTCATGCGTTCCAATGCAACTGCAATTGCCTGCGCCTCAAAGCCGCCAATAACAATGGGTAAACGTCGCAGCCCGTTAATTTCACCCAATACTACTGCATAAGAATGTGTTTGCGTAATGCTGTGTGATAAAGCCACTATTTCCAGTTCTATTTTTTTCATTCCGACGTTCCGTATTTATCTGCAAATATAAAAATTAAAGCCTTTCAAAATTATTGAAAGGCTTTATTAAAATTAGCTAATTAAAATGAAATGGATTACGCCACTCCTTTTAATTTTTTAACAGCATCAATTATTTTAGGCACTACTTCAAATGCATCACCTACTATTCCGTAGTCTGCTGCTTTAAAGAAGGGCGCTTCCGGGTCTTTGTTTATTACCACGATTACTTTACTCCTGTTTACACCAGCCAGATGTTGTATGGCGCCGGAAATACCAATAGCAATGTATAAGTTTGGCGCAATAGCAAGACCCGTTTGTCCAACATGCTCATGATGTGGACGCCAGCCGATATCTGCCACCGGGCGGCTACATGCGGTAGCTGCACCCAATAAATGTGCAAGTTCTTCAACCATTCCCCAGTTTTCGGGGCCTTTTAATCCACGGCCTGCACTTACTACAATATCTGCTTCGCTTAATGGTACTTCACCAGTTACTTTATTTACGGATACAACAGAAATTTTTGCCGCATCCACAGTAGCTGCAAAAGCTACAACTTCTGCAGTACCAGTTCCCATTTGTATATTATACGAGTTTGGATTTAGAGAGATGATTTTTTTTGCAGTTGTAACCGAAATGTTTGCAAAGGCTTTTCCTGAAAACACTGTCTTCTTTACGGTAAAACCATTGCTGGTCTCAGGTAATGCAACTGCGCCTGTAACAAGTCCCGCTTTCAATCTTACACTGAGTCTTGGTGCTATTGCTTTGCCGGATGTATTGTGACTAAAAACGATCACATCAGCAGCTTCAGCTGCGGCAGCAATTATTTTAGTATATACCTGTGCATCAAAATTATTCAATGCTGCATCTGCTACCGTGTGGACTTTCTTAAGTCCGTAATTACCCAGTGTGGCAAGGTCATCATTTACTGTACCGAGCACAATCCCTTCTGCTGAGGTTCCTAATTGTTCTGCAACTTTAGCTGCATAATTTGCCGCTTCAAAAGATGATTTTT
>JBDSIB010000112.1:0-6707 GCA_039918155.1 Ferruginibacter sp. | reverse complement strand
GCCGAGGACATTGCGTTGGGGTGACACTACTCTCCCGGCATCCTCACAAACCTATAGAGAGATATTGCAGGGAGGTGAGACTCGTGAATTTCTCCGTGTAAATCCTTTGTCCCTTCGCTTTCATTTGCGCCTTTGTGTGAAATAAATATCAATACAACTGCTCATCAAAATGGAGGCTTACTTCGGGCAACGATTTCGGGGTGATAAACTGGTTTTTCCAGGCTGCCACGGCTGCCAGAATGGTCATTAAAATGAGTAACGAAAGCCCCGCACTTAACCCGGATTTTTCTGAGATAAATCCAATAACAGACGGGCCGGAAAGAAAGCCGATTAATCCGCCGGTGGTTACCATGGCAAACCCCTCCACCCGGCTCAGGCCAGGTATATTGGCAGAAGTGCGGAACAGTATGGGAACAATGCTGGAGCACCCAAACCCCACTATCATAAAGCCTGCAAGTGCCACCAACGTTACAGGAGCAATTACTACCATTAAAAATCCAACTCCTGCCAGCAGGCTGCCCAGTATTACTGCTTTTTTATTTCCTGTATGCGCCACAAACCGGTCACCATTGAGCCGGCCGATCGTCATAGCAACTGCAAAAACACCATAGCCCATGCTGATGAATACTTTTGGTGCATGCAAAACTTCTTTGAGGTAAATGCCACTCCAGTCTGCCACGCAGCCCTCTGCCATAAACAGCACCATACAAATAAAGGAAATGCCTAACACACTTGCCGAAGGCAACCTGAGGCCTTTACCTGAGTGAATGATCTCTGTATGACTCAGCAGCTGTTTCCTGTTACTTATGGTCATCATATAAACAAGCAGGGAGATGATCACTATCTGCAACCCACGTGGAATGCACAGCAAAACCAGCACGGCAACTATCGCAGCACTTAATGCTCCTCCCAGGCTATACATTGCATGGCAACTGCTCATTAGCAGCTTATCGTATTTCTTTTCCATCAGGTTTACGGTGGCATTGGCCGCCACCCCGTTTAAAAAGCTAACAACGCCAAAGCTATACAGGCATATACAAAGCATGGTTTTATTAAGGGCATTAACCTGCAATACCATTATCAAAGCCAGGGTAAGGTAGCCCGCAAGCATCCATTTTCCGACACTGATCCTGCTAAAAATACGGGTGGAAATAAACACACCCGTGATAGCACCAAGCGGAGAAAAAAGTAAAGTAAGCCCGAGTGTGCCATCCGTAAATCCAAAACGCTGTTTAATAGAGGGAATGGCAGCTACCCAGGTACCAAACAGCAGGCTGGAACTTGCAAAAAGCAGCGCCACCGCCAATACCGGTTTAAGCTTCCAAATAGTTCTGAAATTTTTAAGTAACACCCGGCAAAATTAGCAGAAAGAAAATTGAAAAGCTTCTGTATGATGTCTGAATCAGGATTTACCTGATGGACGGATTAACAGGATTGTATTTGGGGTTAAAGATCTTTTTATATTGTAAGCTTGTGGAGCCAAAATTAATAAGCAAACCAATGGGCAGATCGTACGCAACAGCATAGTTCTTTGCCTGGGCAAGATGAACGTCTTCTAAATTGATGAGTGCCTTTATTTCTACTATTATATTTCCTTCTATTACAAAATCAGCCCGCCTGTTGCCAACTTCTTCCCCTTCATAATATATTACCTGGTCTTTTTCCCTTACAAAATCCAATCCTGCTTTTCGTAATTCAATGGCAAGACATCTTTGATAAATTACTTCCTGGAAGCCCTGCCCGTTCCGTTCAGGCGGACGTTGCCAAGCGTATTATGCACTTTCATAGCACATCCTATAATTTTAAATGTTATCTCATCCTGTGTCATGTTATGCACTTTCATTTATCATAAAATAATTCGAATCAGTATTGATCCGATGTTAGCATCCAAGATAATTATTCAACAACTAATCCTGCTAATCTACATATCCTGAAAATCCTGATCCAGACAATTATCATGAAATAATTAGAATCAGTATTAATCTGATGTTAGCATCCAAGATAATTATTCAACAACTAATCCTGAAAATCTACACATCCTGAAAATCCTGATTCAGACAATCACCATATTTTTTCTTAGCAACGTCTCTCTCATTGCTATGGGCGTTGAGCGGTTTCGGCGGGTAGGGACACCCGCCGATAAAGATGCCCACCACTTGCCGATAAGGGGTGTTCATGAATCATGAACATCTAAAATTATTGAACACTCAGTAGAATAATTACTTCTTAACCGACAGAACTATAGCCAACCGAAATGGCCTTTCTCTGTGCCTAACTCTTTGTCTTCTCTGTGGTAAAATACCCTATCACACTATCCCAATCCGGGAAACGGGCTGAGCCAAAATGGATGAACTCTCCTGTGAATTTATCCGACCCATTATGAGCATTTCTGTCATCAATTAAATAATCGCCGTGGTTTAAATGTTTGTGATGCGAAAGGATCAACCGTTTATAGGCTTCTGTACCCAGGTATTTTTTCACCCATACTACTTTATCATGAGCGGCCGTTGGGTTTTCCCAGGGAGAAGTAGAGAGAATGTAGGTATCAAATTTTGCTGCCAGTAAGCGGTAGCTTTCAATTGCTTTTGGCATTGGTTGCATCAGCGAAAATATATGCGGCACTTCATCCAGCCGGCCTTCATATTCCTTTTTCTGTGCTTCCGTTAGTTGGTCTATTCCTGACTTAAAATCAACCAGCACATTATCCATATCTACGTAGAGAATTTTTGTTTTCATAGAGATAAATGTATTTAAAATTTTGTGAGTTGTAAAATCTAATAGCCGTTTATCAATGGCGAAAGTTTTGTTTCGTAAGCCAAAAACAAAACAGGAGAAGTCAACCAAAAAAATTAGTCATTTATAACAGCTGGAGCAGCTCTGTAATTAAACAGCTCGACAGCACACTTGCAAATACATAGCAAACTAATAATAAAAGTGTCGGCATAATTACCGAAAGAAGTATTTTTTGTCAAATAAATACTGCCCAATGCACCTAATACAACAGCAACATGAATTACCAACTGCCTGCCATCAAACAGTGCTGCATAGTTATCCGGATCTGCGGTTAAAAATTCTCCTCTTCTAAAAAAATAAAATAACAGGAAATAACACTGGCTAAAAATACTGATGAGCAAACTCAGATTAAAGAACCGGTTTTGAAATAATATGGTACTAAGGACAATGTGTTTGTCAGTATGGTTATTGGCCACAAAACCAATGAACGTAATAATAAATATGGAATAAAACAGGAAGATGCACACCCGTATTATTAAATATTTGATGGCCTTGCGAATGTTGTAGTGGAGTGGTAAGCCAGTATTTATATCTGGCGATTTTTGATTTTGACTAAACACAATACACACAGTATTAAACAATGCGATGATCAATGTCTCCACCCAAAAAAACCAGAAAGCTTCAAAGGGCTGCCAGTTGTAGAAGAATACGCCAAAAACAGGAACCAGGTTAAAAGCCACAATAAATAATATAGCGAAGGGCTTTCTCATCGGGTAAATATATTTAATATTTTATTTCTTAGCAACGTCTCTCTTATAGCTATGAGCGTTGGCTGAGGACGTTGCGTTGTTGATGCAATACATTTGGCATAGCGTTGTGAAATTTTACCAGCACTTACAAATGGTTAATTTAGTTACCTGTGCCACGTACTAGCGAAGCACTTACAAAAGCATGGTAATGCTGGTAAGAAAATAAAACCTACAGCAAAATTGTAAATGAAAATACGATTTTTAAATCCTATTAGAATTAAACCAGTGCCTAAAATACCCTGTAACACGTATCATAACCATTAATGTATAGAGTACTTTAGCAGTATAAATAATAGAAATGAAAAAAAGAATATTCCTAGTCGTTACATTATTGGTTTGCGGCGCCAGCCTGTTTGCGCAGTCCATCATTTATCCCACGGTTAGCCAGTTGCAAAACAGTCTGCACCAGTTGTTGACCGCTTCGGTAAATAGTTACAGCAGTATAGATGGCGGACCTGCATCTACTGACAATCCGGATTATCGTATTGCAAACTTTCATATTGTAGCCAATGCCCGCAACCAACTACAATTAAGTACTCCTGCTACTGGCAATTATATAGAGTTTTTACAGGAAAGAATAAATAAGGAGCAGGCAAGCAGCAGCTTCCAAAAATGGAAAAATTTATTTGAGCAGGCGTTGCCGGAATTTTTATTTCTATCGCACAGGGAAGATACTTATGGTGATGCATTTTATTATTACAATACTGCGCAAACAGATATGTTTGTATTGGAGGTTTATTACAGCCCGGTAAAAAAAACCTGGTCTATATCGCTTAACCTCTACCATCCCACAAAAGGGGATAAGGAAACTATTGCCAATAAGAATAAACCCAAAAACAGAGATGGCGTTGATGTGGCAGTACAGCAAAAAGCAATTCAAAAATCTATGCTGGGTCTTTTAATGGCCCGTTCAAATAAATTCGAGGCATTTAGAGGTATAGACATTTCCGGGAAAGATGGAGATAAAATGTTTGGTGTAAAAGGAACCGATTATAATATGGATCCCGGCCCGGTAGAGTTTATTGAACAAACAGCCGAGGGCGAAACAACGTATTTTCTTACCGCCGCCGGCTTAGATATGCCTATACTCCTAACCATCGCCTACAAAAACCTGCTGACGGATGAGCTAAAAAAGCAAGGCTATTCTTTAAAGACAGAAGAGGGAGTAGAAACAGATAATTATAGTATTTTATTTAACGGGGAATCTGTATCCCAATGCAGGCTGGAGAAAATGAAAATGAAAGTGAGTATTGTTATTTTGGGGAAATGAAAGTGAACCTGTTTTTTAGAAAATTCCTTCCCTTCTATATGCTTGCAGGAAATAGCACCCTTTCTTTAATTTGAGGAGAAGATGCTTCTGAAAGTAAAGGGGGAAGCGCTAAAATTTATTTCAGGGCTGGCCGTTTCTTACTATCGAAAAAAATTATTTCGTGTGCCCGGAACCGGGGAGTTGGGTTGCTATCAGGACGAGTCTGTATTTCAATTCTTATTTGTAGCAAGGTAAAACCGTGCCCTTATGATAAGTATTACCTATTTTATCTTCTTTTAATATGTGCTGATGCGCCAGCATTGTATGTATCGCATGACAATGTTTCCGTGTGGAAAAGTTAGTAGCCTGAAACCCAGCTAACTACCCTGTCAGGGTAATTTTACGTATGGCCGTTTGTGTCATTTTTGAAAGAAATGGGCTACTTTTGCTTTCCCTAAGCATTAAAAGCGGTATATCCGCTCATACACAGCTGAATCTCCTTACCCGGTTTAGCCTTTCAGGCGGCCACTCCTCCTCCTATATAAATTTGAAGAACTAACTGTTGTAAGAAATTCAACTGCCTATGAGTATTTGTTAACGAAACTTAGTATAATGAAAATTAATTTAAGGGAACAGATCGGTTTGTTTTGTATGCTCCTTTTAACTTTTAACCTGGCATACTCGCAACCTCATATCGATCTGTTTTTACGGGGAATTGTACAAGATTCTGTTGTAACAACAACAGACAGTATAACAAAGGCTGACAGCTCAGCCAACGTCAGTGTGTCGGCAACTGTTCCTTTGCAACCTCAATTTAAAAAATACGTAAACAAGTACCTCGATATAAATGCAGATATGCTGGAGCATATCAGAGAGACGAATAGTGCTAAATTTAATACCGTACAAAAGATATTGCTGCAGCATAAAATACCCGCAGGTCTGCTGTACCTGGCCATCATAGAATCTAAGTTAAAGAATACTGCCACCTCACATGTAGGCGCTGCCGGTATCTGGCAATTGATGCCTGCAACAGGAAGAACTTTAGGCTTAAAGGTAAACGGCAAAATAGATGAGCGCAGGAATATTTATAGCAGCACAGTAGCCGCCGCCGCATATTTAAATGAGCTATACAAACAGTTTGATGACTGGTTATTAGTAGTAGCTGCTTACAACTGCGGTGCCGGCAATGTATTTAAAGCAATCAGGCACTCGGGCAGCCGTGATTTCTGGAAACTCCAGGGCTTTTTACCAGCCGAAACAAGAAGCCATGTGAAGCATTTTATAGCTACCCATTTCTATTACGAAAATGGTGGCAGCATCGTTACGTTGACCAAAAAAGAACGCATCCGCTATCTTTCTACGTTAGATGAAATGGTTGTAAAAACCGAAGCGCCCAAGACAGTTAAGCCCGCTGATACTAGCAGCCAGCCTGTCGCTGCAGTATTAAACTTAATAAAGTAAAAGAGCCCACAAGTATTTTTTAGGAGCAATTGCAGTATGCAGTTGCTCTTTTTGTTTATGCTCATTCTCCATAAATTTCACTCCTGTAGGGAGGCATTGCAATATCCAAGGCATACGTATGCAATAGATAAAAGTATAAATCCTTGTGGTCAAATTGGAAAATTGTTTCTTGTGCCTCGAATCAAGGCGAAGGAAAAAATGACTCCTCGTAAAAAAAATGTTTTATGAAGGAATCAGCCCAAGTGGAGAATCTTGAAAGTATCATATCAATAGGCAGGCCCCACATATTTCTTTGAATTTTGAAAAACTTTTCCTGTGCCATTGCACGCACCGCATTTTACCTTAGTGGTATAAGTTCTGCCCGTTCTCACTATCTCCACTTGCTTCTTATCTCCCCGGCTATCATAATAATCTTTTATATAATTGCCGCCGAAGGTATTAGAATATACAAACTT
>JBDSIB010000111.1:0-5969 GCA_039918155.1 Ferruginibacter sp. | reverse complement strand
AAATCATCAATAATTTCTTTTGATGGATTGCTGCCTAACAAATTTCTCCTGGAGTCCGCATGTGTTAAATTATCCTGCATACTTATTACCGGATATACCACAATTAAAAAGTCTGGCCGAAGACTGGTGTTGTTTTTATTTTCTATGTATGATTTTTTAAAATGTGTAGCAACTGTTGCAGCAAGATGGCCACCAGCGGAAAAACCTGCAATGCCTATTTTATTGGGATCAATTCCCCAAGCTGCCGCATTTTCTCTTACCAATTTTATTGCCTGCTGTGCATCCTGTAGTGGAGCAATTTTTTTATCTACCTGTAATGAATCTTCGGGTAGCCTGTATTTTAATACAAAAGCTGCAACACCATTTTTCGCAAACTCTTTTGCATTGGCAATTCCTTCTCCATCATACACAATTACCTTGTAACTACCGCCCGGGCAAATTATCACGGCTGCGCCCGATGCATTTTCTTTTTGGGGCAGATATATTTCTAATGTTGGTGTAATTACTTTCCTGAACATGCCGTTACTTTTGCCGGTGTTGGTTTCCCCACCTGCAATCGTTTTTGAATTCGGAATTTCATTTTTATATAAATTAATTATTTCCTGTGCCGGGACGGCAACGGGAATGGCAACAAGGATTACAAAACAAAACTTAAGTAAGATGCTGCAATGTAATGAGCATATATTTTTATTGAACAATTTCATTAGCAAACAATTTATTCTGCTGATGTATAATTCTTAAAAAGGGAAAAGATTATACATCATAATTTGCTTAAGATAGGACAATTTTTTATTGTAGATGCAATCGGTTGCAGTAATTTTTAAAAAAAAGTATGACTGGTAAGAAAAACGGATAATTTTTATATTTCTGCCTTATTTATTCAATCACAATTACGAAGCCATCATTGCCTTTTAACGACACATTTACTTTGCCATTTGAGGGTATAACAATAGGTGTGAAATTATAAGATGGCTCCTTTGCGGTTTCACCTGATGAAATGATCTGAGCCTTTTTATTCTTTAAAAAAGATAGGTCAAGCGTTAGATCTTTTACTTTATTTTCTCCATTAATACCAGCCACATACCATTTGCTGCCACTTCTTCTTGCCACGACATATAATTTGCCGGGCTCGCCGTCTAGGAATTTTACATCATCCCAATAATTTGGGAGCTTACGTAAAAAGTCTTTTACATTTTCCGGTACATGCTGCATACCATCGGGGCTTTCTGCATAATGCTGAATACCTGATAAAAATAAGACTGATGTTGCCAGTTCAAAAGCCGCAGTTGTTACCCGGTTTATTTTAGGTATTTTATATAAATTCATCGGGGTAAAATCCATTGGGTCAAAAACATTACGAACCATGGCCACCATTGTTGCATGTGCCGGGTAACGGTTTGCTTCTGCCTGGCCAAATGTGATCATTTCATAACCTTGCACAGCTTCAGTTGTCATCAGGTTTGGATAGGTGCGTTGCCAGCCTCTTGGTAATGTTGCGCCATGGAAATTTACAAGCAACCCATAATCGGCAGCATCTTCTAAAATATCCTGGTAATAATTTATCATGGATTGTCCATCACCTGCAAAGAAATCAATCTTTAAACCTTTAATGCCCATTGTTTTTAATCTGGAAAATTCTTTCACACGACTTTCATGTGTTAGCAATTTATCTTTTGGGGTAAATACGACAGTGTTCCAGCTTCCGGAAGAGTTATACCACAACAGCAATCCTACATGTTTTGTTTTTGCATAATCGGCTAATATTTTTACAGAATCATATCCTATTAGTTTGTCCCAATAAGCATCTAATAAACAATATTCCCATTTCATATCTGCCGCAAAATCGATATACCTTTTTGATACACTGTAAGTAGTGGAATCATCTTTCTTTAAAATCCAGCTCCAGGATGATTGGCCTGGTTTTATAAATGACATGTCCATTTTTTTTGCCGGAAAAGCAAGGTCTGTTCCTAAAGTACTTTCCATGATTGTTTTTAAACTTCCAATTGCAATAATTCTCCAGGGAGTTTGCCATGGTAAAGTTGATTCAGGATTTAATGTTGGTATGCCGTTTTTAAATACTTCTGCCGGCTGTGGAAAGTTAATTTTGTATTCATTGCCTGGTGAATTTTGTTGTAATGCAGTACCGCAATAGGTTCTGCCAAGTGCAGCTTCGGTAATCAGCACCCATACATTATCGTATTTAAACATGGCAGGGTAAATCCAGCCGTTTGGTCCAGGCGACGGAGTACCTGTTGCAATGTCCATCATATAATGTGCTTCGTAAGATGGATTGGTATGCTCAAATCCAGATTGTGATTCTGTCTTGGGTTGCAGCCATGCTCTTGTACCTTCCTTAAAATGAAAACTGGTTGCCTCTGCATTTATCTTTTTTACATCCATAGATTTTTCCGGAAACACATAGCGAAAAGCAACGCCATCATTTGAGACCCGGAAAACAATGTTCATTTTTTTACCAGAGGAAGTTTTTGTTTCAAATATTATTTGGTTTGCTGTGTAAGTGATGTTGCTTTTTTTAGCATTCAGCATTTTGTAACTTTCTTTTACAATTGCAGGTGCCGATATTTTTATTAATTGCAGATTTTGAGAAAAGTCTTCATCATCTCTTATAACGCCTAACTTAGAATCTGTAAGTACTTCTTTGCCTTTGAAAGAAATATTATATTGTGCTTTTGCAACGTCACATGTTACCACAATATTTTTATCAGGACTACTGATCGTTTTTACAGAAGATTGTGCATTGCAAAGAATAAAAGCAAAACAAAAGCCCAGGAATGAAAATGCATACTTCATAATTTCTCTATTAAATATTTTCTCGTAATTAATACTATTATTTTATTTTTTTTCGTACTTCAACATTTTACTTGCCCATGTTATAAAAGTCTGCATGTTGGGAGCGTCGGTATGACCACCATCATGTTGTCGCCATGCTAATTGGCCGCCTAATAAGCCAGTTAAAACAGGCGGCATTTGTTCTGTTAAATAATCATTTGAAACGCCAAGATCTTTTGCGCCAAGCAATTTAAAAACAGAACCTGCTGCAACCGTAGACATATAACTTCCGGTTTGGTCAAGCCATTTTGCATCTCCTTTTTCCGGAATGCCATAGCTAATGAAAGTTAATCGTGGTGCACATAATGCAATCAATTCATGAGAATCCACCGGCATATCACAACCAGTTTTTTTACCGAAGGAAGATTCTTCTGTGCCATACTTTAAATAGTTTCCTGCCATCCAGTGATACTCGCCAGTGCCCGTTAAACTTTCTACAGCTTCGCCAAAATTTCGACGATGCAATGCTGCACCTCCTTTACCTGATGAACCAATTAAGCCAACTGCAAATCTTGGCTCAAATGCCAACGTTACTAATGCACCTTTGCCATACCGTGAGACACCTTCAATGCCTACTTTTTTTGCATCAACTAAGTTGTCGGTTTCCAGGTAATCCAATGTTCTGGCTGCACCCCAGGCCCAGGCCCGTAAAGCTCCCCAATCTTCCGGTTTGCGTGGTTGCCCCATATTTGTTAATCCAATAATTCCTTTGGTGAGTCCTGCACCATTATCTGCCTGAATGCTTTCCTGATCTAGGGTCATGTATCCCCAACCGGCAGCTAATAATCTTTCTTCTCTTGTTAATTCATCTTCTTTTTTTGGCGGTGCAAAAAAGTTAGGAGAAGGTAACTTTGTTATAGGTTGATAGGCAGGATATTTTTCGAAAATTTCTTTTACTGCAGGGTTTGATTTAATAAGCGATTCTTTGAAGGCGTCGTTGATCTTTTGCAAATCTTCCTCAGAAGGCTGGGCGGGAGCAGGCAATGACGGCCGTCCAAACATGATCAAAACAGGCACCGGGCCTTTTACATTTGCCGGTACTACCAATACTGCTTTTATGTCAACATTAATAAGCGGATACAATCTGTTGTCTGTATGGCCAACTAATTGTTTTGCAATAACAGGAATTCTGTTTACAAATTCTCTATCAATTACTTTAACCGACCAGGTTACTTTTGGTACATTTTTAGGGATATGTCCGTAAACTTCTTTTTCAAATTCCTCCAGTAATTCTGGTCGGCGTTGCTCATTCCAAACTTTTGCAGTAGTTACTTTTTTTCCATTTTTTAAGGTGAGAATATCCGGTAATTGCGGACAAGGATTAGCAAGCGACTCATCATAATTTGCATGATTGGGAGCTGATTCATTTCCACTTGGCCCGGGTCTTAATTTTTTAATTCCTAATTGCTGCATCATCTGGTCATGATCCTGCTGTGCGGTAAAATTTACAGGCTTAGGGTATTTGCTGCTATCTATTGGAGAAGTTTGTCCATAAGATATAGTAGCATAACAAAAAAAAATACAAGTCAATATTTTTTTCATACAAAAAGCATTTATAAAATCTATTTATCAGTTCTGAAAGGTGACGCAGGTAAACCTTCTTTGTTGTATAAATTTGGATGAACCGGATCATCTGCCCAGGCATAACGCACATACATTGGGTTCGCTATTTCATCATTGGTTACTACAACTTTATCTCCTTCAATTTTGGCTTTTGCCCAAACAAATTTTTTGTCTGCTCCCGCAATGGCAAACTCATCCAATTCTTCGCCATCATTGCTAACTAAACCACTTCCAATATTTGTAAATGAAATGATGATCTTATTTCCTTCAACCATTGCTGATTGAAAAAGCGGACCGGAAGAAACAATATTTTCACCATAAACATTTTTTTCTGCCAGCAATGCAAGTCTTATTCCAACTTCTTTTTTCTTATCAGGATGTATATCGTTCCATTCTCCCAAATCTATGGCGATAGCCATTCCGGTATTTGGTACAGATAAAGATTTGAATTGAGACTCACGAAATACTGCCCACGCACTCTCTGTAGGTAAATAATTATAATCCATAAAGCCGGGTAATTGTACAAAGAAAAAGGGGAGTGTTCCCATGTTCCATTTGTTCCGCCAATCTATGATTTGTGCAGGTTGTAATTTCGCATATTCGGTACCGTTACTTACGTTACTTTCGCCCTGATACCATAAAAAACCTTTTATTGCATAATTGGTAATTGGTGCAATCATTCCATTGTACAAAGCAGTGGGTTGGTTTTGAGCAGCTATTGGTCCACCGCCCCCAAATCCGCCACGAGGCACATACACTTCACCAACTTTGTATTGCCAGTAGCCTTTTAAATCTACTGTATCTTTTCCTGAAAAAAGATAATAGGGTTTGTCCGGAACAAAACCGCCTTTACCATTATTATTGGTAACTTTTACAACAAAAATATTTTTACCGGCCTTTAGTAAATCATCAGGAACATTATATCTTCTTTGCGGATACATGTAAGTGGTATTGCCAACTTGTTTTCCATTTATATAAAGTATATCAGCATCAACAATTCTTCCTAAAAATACTCTCGAAGGTTTCCCGATCATGGAAGCTGGAACATCAATTTCTTTGCGGTACCATACAACACCGTTCAAATCTTTTACACCCTGGTCTTCCCAATATCCAGGGATGTTAATTTCTCTCCAGCCTTTAGGAATATAGTTTACGTCAAACCAGGTAAGTGGGCCTGTTAAACCTTTGTCCTGAATCTTTCTTGTAAAATTATTATTAGAGCCATTTGAAAATCTTCTGGTGAAACTATTTAAGTAGGCTGTGTCTTTATTTTTTTCTATCGTTTTTTTAATTTCACTAAAATCTTTAAAGCCTTCTTCACTTGTCCAGGCTTCAATGGGAGTACCGCCAACACTGGAGTTGATAATGCCAACAGGCACATGATATTTTTCGTATAATTCTTTTGCAAAGAAATAACCAACAGCAGTAAAACTTCTGATATTTTCGGGGTTAGCCCATTTCCATGAAGTTGGCAACACATCAATTTGAGGTCCATCCATTTTTGCATTGGTAGGAACTTTAAATTGCCTTATCTCCGGATAGTTTACTTCTGC
>JBDSIB010000110.1:0-5965 GCA_039918155.1 Ferruginibacter sp. | reverse complement strand
GAACTACTTTTTCAAAAGCCTTCATCAGCTTGAATAAAGAAACTGTTTGTATCTCTGTGCCTTCACCAGCTTCTTCACCAATGCTGGATAATTCTTTCTGCAGATTCCCCCGCTTTATCATCATCATCCTTGTAGCTTCCATCTCCGCCATCAATACAGATGCTTCTTTGAATTTTTTATATTCAAGTATTTTATTGATCAATTCCTGGCGTGGATCTATCTCATTTCCCGAAGCATCAATTTCTTTACGGGGCAAAAGCATTTTTGCTTTTATCCTCATCAAAGTACTTATGAATAAAATAAATTCACTGCTCAGTTCTATATTTAATTTTCCGGCATCATGTATATGATCCAGAAAATCGTTGGTGATCTTTGTGATGGGAATATTATAAATATCCAGTTCATCTCTTTCTATAAAAAAAAGCAGCAGATCAAATGGTCCTTCAAACTGTTCCAGCTTTATCTGGTACGTTTCGTTGTTCAAAATATTTTTTTTACTATGTTAAGTCTGTAAAAGTAGGGGTTAGTTTTTAAAATTATAAGCAAAACCTATCCCCATTAATTGCAGTATTTGTGGTGCCGGGCCTTTTGCAGGGTTTACGTTCCGGGTATCATCGTCATAGATCATATCCAGGTTAAAGTTAAAGTTGATGTATTTGGTAATTTTTGCTGAAAGCACGTTTGTCCAGTACAGATCAATATTCTGCGGATCATGTTTGTAATTGGAAAACAGATCAAGCTTGGTTTTGTAAGTAAAGCTTTTACCCAGCTTGGTCATATATTCTGCAGAAAGAAAAGCACCAAATTCCTGCTTACTGTTTCTGCCTGCAGGCACACCGTATAAAGGCGCAAGAATATCATCCGGCACAATTATCCATCTTGCTGTAGTAGGAGAAATAAATATTGAAAGATTATTGATCGGTTTGTAATTAAGGCCAAGTGACAAAACAACATACGTTGGCATAAATGATTTTGAAGTAAGCGATGCAGAATCGGCACCCACACTATTTTTAGAATAAGAATAGCCTTTTGCAAATTGTGAGCGTACATCCAGCAATGCTGCAACATCTAATTTTTTATTGAGTGCATAGCCATATTTTGAAAGGTATTCAAATCTGTCACTTGATTTGCGATTACCCAGGCTGGTTGTATTTACAACGCCGTAAGCCATATCCAGGCTATTGTCCCAGGAGTGTTTGTCTTTTTTATAAAATGCATACAAGTTCACATAGCCATTCAGCGAAAAAGAAAATTTATCGCCACCTGCACTCCAGTTGCTAAGTGATCCCTGGTTTATATTCAGGTTGATAAAGCCACCTTTTTTCCAGGTTTTTTGTACAGTATCTCCTGCATCTTTTTTTATTGCAGCGGCTGCTGATGCTTTAAGATCTTTTACCGTAGCATCTTGTGCATTTGCAAAAAAGCAGCAATTAATGAAGATTAAAAGAGAGATTATTTTTTTCATGTAAATTAATTTTTATTAAAAAAGCTGCCATAATTAAATGACAGCTTGCAAAGATATTAATTATTAGAAAACTACTTTCTTAAGGAGTCTCTTATTTCCATCAACAATTTATCTGTAGAAGATGGCTCTGCTGGTGGTGCTGCCGCTTCTTCTTTTTTGGTGGAATTGATTGCTTTTATAACCATGAATAATACAATAGCTACAATAATAAACTTAATAACGGCAGCCAAAAAATTACCATATTTTACCGCTCCCCAATGTAGCTCACCAATATTACTTAAATGCATAGCATTTAAAGCAGGTGTTAAAAGCAATGGGGTTATCACATCGTCTACCATTGATGAAATGATGGCGCCAAATGCAGCACCTATTACAACTGCAACGGCTAGGTCGACGACATTCCCTTTAAAAGCGAAGGCTTTAAATTCTTTTACAAATCCCATGGTACTAAATTTAGGTTTTTAAAATACTGTTTGTCTTACAAATATTACCATAAAAAAACATTTTAAAAGAATTAATTATTCAATCACCTTTGCGCTGTCAAAAAAAATGCTTTTAACTTTTGAATAACAAGGTTTATAACTGGCTGCTTTTTAACGCACTCTCTTTTATTTGGGGCAGTAGTTTTATATTAATGAAAGAGGGTTTGGTGAGGCTAAATCCTTTCCAGGTTGCATCTTTACGCATCATCTCCTCAGGCTTGGTATTGCTTCCAGTTGCTATCAAAACTTTCAGGCGCATACCACGAGATAAAATAATATTTATTTTTCTGTCGGGTACATTGGGTAGTCTTATTCCTGCATATTTATTTTGTATAGCTGAGCAGGGTATAGATAGTGCCCTGGCTGGTGTACTCAATTCTCTTACGCCCATTTTTGTTATTGTTTGTGGAGTAGTATTTTTTCAGAGTAAAACACCAAGAAACAAAGTAATCGGGATCATCATTGCATTTACAGGTAGTACTTTATTGTGCATCAGTCAGCCGGGTTTTGGGCAAAACAACAATACTTTTTATATATTCCTTATCATTATTGCCACATTATTGTACGGCTACAATGTAAACATGGTTCATCGCCATCTGGCTGCTATTCCTTCCCTGCATATTGCTGCTGTGGCGCTTTCTCTAAATGCTATTCCGGCATTGGTGGTATTGTATTTTACCGGCTATTTTAAACTTAATTTTTCTGACAATGCAGTGTTGCTATCCACATTCTTCTCCTGTGTGTTGGGTATTTTTGGAACAGCGGTGGCCACGGTATTATTTTATGTTTTATTAAAACGGGCGGGCGCCGTTTTTGCGTCGATGGTTACTTACGGCATACCAATAGTCGCTATAATGTGGGGTATTATTTATGGAGAAAAAGTCGGCTGGCAGGAAGCAGTTTGTCTTTTGATCATTTTATCAGGTGTATATATTGCCAATAGAAGAATTACAAAGGTGCTGGTGGCTGTGCCGGAATAAATTTTCTGGGCGTTCCTGCTTGGGCAGGCGGGCTTTACGCTTCAATCTTTTTTGGCCGGACGTACAATGCTTATACAAAGGATTTTCGCTGCAATCCCTAACGCAAAATGCACTCCTTATTTAAATACAAATTTTTTATTTACGGCAGGCGAATAATCAAAGAAAATGATCTCTTTTTTTTCTTCGTTTATCAAGGCTTTTTTGCCTAATACTTTTTCACCTTTTTTGTTGTAGAAGTTTAATACCATTATATCTCCATCTTTAGTGTATTTGCCTGGATAGATTGTGTTTTTTACACTGTCAAATAATTGGCGGTAAAACTCGAAAAAATTATTTTCTTTTATTTCAAAATAGCAATCATTGCCATCTGTAACCGATTTAAAACTTTTCAGCACTTTGGAGTTTTCAAAAGCTGCTTTGTCTTTATTAAAACGTTGTGTAGGCGAGCAGGCTCCCAATAAACATAAAATGGCAATTGTGTATAATAATCTCATCTGATCTCTGTTTAATGATTGTACTGCAAAAATAGGTCTATCTACATGATGCGCTTATAAAAATAAAAAATGCAAATTCCTTTTTTGTTTAAAATAATACTCTACATTTGTACTGTAATAAAGATTGTTACAGTATGAATAACGCAAGATTTTCAACAGCGCTGCATATTCTTACCTTACTTGGGCGGGAGAATAGGACATTGTTGTCATCTGAATATATTGCAGGCAGCATAAATGTAAACCCGGCAGTTGTCCGTAAAGAGATCAGTAACCTGCGCCAGTTTGGCCTGGTAGAAAGCAAAGAAGGAAAAAATGGAGGCACCCGGTTGGCTAAAGCTGCAAAAGATATAAAGCTGTCTGATGTTTATAATGCTGTACGGGCATCTTCTTTACTTGGGCGCTCTAACCAGCCTAACCCTTTGTGTGCAGTTGGTAAGCACATTAATAAACACATTGATACTTTGTACAACGATGCAGAAAATACCATGAAAAAGCAATTGGAAAAGCAAACGCTTTTACAATTTATAAAACAGTTCAAATAATTTTTTTTCAACATAACTGTAATACTATTTATTACAGATAAATATTCACAAAAAATAAAAAATATGAAAGTAGCATTAATTGGCGCCACAGGATTTGTAGGCAATGCCATTTTAAAAGAACTGGTTGAAAGAGGCCATAGCGTAACAGCAATTGCAAGAGATGTAACAAAAATAGCGGCACAAAATAATGTAACCGCTGTTAAAGCAGATGTAATGAATGAAGATGAATTGGCAGCAACTGTAAAAGGCAGCGATGCGGTAATAAGTGCGTACAATGCCGGCTGGACAAACCCAAACATTTATGCAGATTTTCTAAAAGGCTCTAAAGCTATACAGTCTGCTGTAAAAAAGAGTGAGGTAAAAAGGCTAATCGTTGTGGGCGGTGCTGGCAGCTTGTTTGTTGGCAATGTACAATTGGTTGATAGACCTGATTTTCCTGAAGCATATAAGGCTGGTGCTTTGGCAGCAAAAGAATACCTGGATATTTTACAAAATGAAACTACACTTGACTGGACTTTTTTAAGCCCAGCTATAGAAATGCACCCCGGCACATCTGGAATAAGGAAGGGAACTTACCGAAGCGGCTTAGAGAACCCGGTTTTTGATGCGAATGGAAAAAGTGTGATCTCAGTAGAAGACCTTGCCGTAGCAATAACTGATGAACTGGAAACGCCTAAACATATAAAAAAGCGGTTTACGGTAGCATATTAAAATTTATGTATAAAAGGCAGCCATAGTGCTGCTTTTTATGTTATTACAAACTTGCGCCGAACCGCTTAGATAAAAGTTGAATAATGGTATGCCGCACAAGTGAGTGACACAACGATGATGCCCATAGTTACTGCCTTTGCTAAGGCAAAAAAAACCTTGTTTTTGATTTTTAAATGTAACCTTCAAACCTTACCTTTGCGGCTCAAAATTATACCTTATATATTTTAAATATTTGTTATGGCCAATACAGGTAAAGTAAAATCCATCATTGGGGCGGTTGTGGATGTACAATTTGACAGTGATTCCAAACTTCCGGAAATCTTAAATGCACTTGAACTTACCCGTGATAACGGTGATAAATTAGTGCTTGAAGTGCAGCAGCATTTGGGAGAAGATAGTGTAAGAACCATTGCGATGGATGGTACTGAAGGCCTTGTAAGAGGTACAAAAGTTATTGATACCGGTAAGCCGATTGCAATGCCTGTTGGTGATGCAATTAAAGGCCGCCTGTTTAATGTAACTGGTGATGCGATTGACGGTTTGCCACAGGTAAGCAAAGAAAATGGCCGCCCGATACATGCTAAGCCACCATTATTTGAAGACTTAAGTACTGCAAACGAAATTTTGTTTACCGGTATTAAAGTTATTGATCTGATTGAGCCTTATGCAAAAGGTGGTAAGATAGGATTGTTTGGTGGTGCTGGTGTGGGTAAAACAGTTTTGATTCAGGAATTGATCAACAATATTGCGAAAGCATATAGTGGTGTTTCAGTGTTTGCAGGTGTGGGAGAAAGAACCCGTGAAGGAAATGATTTGATGCGTGAGATGATTGAAGCAGGCATTATGAACTACGGCGAAAAATTCAAGCACAGCATGGAAGAAGGTGGCTGGGATTTAGCTTCGGTAGATATGGAAGGTTTGAAAGAGTCTAAAGCAACGTTCGTTTTTGGACAAATGAAC
The DNA here is from genome assembly GCA_039918155.1 of Ferruginibacter sp. Taxonomy (GTDB): domain Bacteria; phylum Bacteroidota; class Bacteroidia; order Chitinophagales; family Chitinophagaceae; genus Ferruginibacter. Next base: position 331 of record JBDSIB010000110.1, on the reverse strand, counting down.
GAACCACCGGGAGCAAGGGCTCGTGTGGCTTTGAGTGGTTTGACTATTGCGGAATATTTCCGTGATGGTGAAGGTGAAGGACAGGGAAAAGACATTTTGTTTTTCGTAGATAATATATTCCGTTTTACACAGGCAGGTTCTGAAGTATCTGCGTTGCTTGGTCGTATGCCAAGTGCGGTGGGTTACCAGCCAACATTGGCAACTGAAATGGGATTGATGCAGGAACGTATCACTTCTACAAAAAATGGTTCAATCACTTCTGTACAGGCGGTATATGTACCTGCGGATGATTTAACTGATCCGGCGCCGGCAACTACATTTGCGCATTTGG